>JAFGMN010000127.1 GCA_016927515.1 candidate division CSSED10-310 bacterium
CGGAAACGCATGGGCCGTAATCTCCCCCGGCTCAGCCGGATATGTTTTCCGCCGGAACCGTTCCCGGAGCTGGTCCGCCGTCATCGTCGGGCGGTTCATCATCGAAATCCGGTTGCCGGATCATCTTGTCCTTCCAGAAAACCCAGAACCCGATAACAAAAATGATGAAAATCCCCTGCCACAGAAACTCGTGGTAAAAATCGAAATGTTTCCGCCACTTCATGCCGATGATGCCTAATGCCGCCATGCGCACGGTATTAATGGTATACAAACCGATGAATCCGAAGATGAGTCCGTAGACTTTTTCCCACCACCTGGCGATATAGGCCAGAACGGCTGCGGCGTAAATCATCATGCCGAATATGCCGGCACAATGGTAGATAATAGTGAATCGGAACGATGTCAGTTCCACCACCGGTCCGATGGTCCGAGTATCCACGCCGACGAGATTCAGGACCAGCGCAACCGATTGAGCCATCACGATGGGCAGCTTGACGGCGATGTAGTTTTCGGTGACTTTCCAATGTAGAAAAAAATAGAACAACAAGCAAAAATACCCGAACAGCAGGTAGAAATTGATGAGAACCGCATTCTTCCTGTACAATTCCATAAAGCGTTTCACGCGCTGAATTCCCTCCGAGAAAATCGACTCCGCACTTGATCCGGGCGGCACAAGTCCTATATTTATATACGGTCGATCCATTGATGTCGACTCATTTTTTAGGGGGAATGATGCTTCAGGCCGAAACGAGCGGGATGGATCATAAGTATCCACGGATGCATCAGTTGGCTCTGACGATGTATCGCAACGGTGATATCGGTGCGGCCTTTAAAATCTGGCAACGACTGAAAGAGCAGTGCCCTGATTTTCCAGAGATCGACAAGTGGTTGCAGCGGGTTTCGAACCCGGTGGTGCGGGCGAATGGACCGGAGAATCGGACGCAACAGCCGGTGGGCCCGGCGGGTTCATCGGAGTCGCGGACGGATCCATCGGAGTCGCGGACGGATCCATCGGAGTCGCGGACAGATCCATCGGTGTTCCGGATGCAGCGGGATCTTATGGGCTGGTATGGCGCGTCACCCAGGAAGCACACGTTCCGGCCCAGATCCTCGGGGCTGCCGATGATCCGGCGATTCCGCGATCGCAACGTGGTCTACACATTTCTGATTCTCAGCGTATTGGTATTGTTTCTCAGTGTCCGCAACAATCGGTCGTATATGCTTCGGCTGAATCCGGATACGCATGGGGTGGACTGCTACCAGGGGAATTTTTTTCCTCTGGGTTGGCAGAAAACGGCGGAAATTGATGTCGGCATTCATCCCGATTGGCACATGCGGTTCAAAGACCGTCACCTCATCCGGACACTGCAGAGTGGTATTCGTGTCCGGAGTCTGACGGCATTGGATGGGTTGGTCATTGATCTCTACATGACTTTAGGTGACGAGATGCTTCAGCAGATGACGGTGCTGAGCCAGCAGAGTGCGATTTTTTACTACAAGCGGATTGAAAACGCACGGTATCGGGACCGGGTAGCGGCGAAAATAGCGCACGCTTTTGCGAATCTGGCACGGATGTATCTTCACGATGGGGATTACAACGAGGCGCGGCGGTGTCTGGCCTCGGCGCAGAGTTACGATCCGGCGAATCCGGATGTGCTCGCATTGGTGCAGGAGATTAGCCGGAATGCGCCGCCCGGGTTTCCCGGCCGGTTTGACCGGTAAAAAATGTGCGGAGATCGTCCAAGGAAGATGTTTGCCGGAAGGGTGGGAGGCTGTCCAGAAACATGCGGCCGTATTGTCGGCGCACGATGCGGTGATCCAGAACGGCGACGAGGCCGCGATCCGACCGAGACCGGATCAGTCGGCCGACACCCTGTTTAAGCATCATCACAGCGGCTGGCACCTGGTAATGTATAAAGGCGTTTCCTCCGTGCGCGTTCAGGTGATCGATCCGGGCTCGAGTCATGGGATCCCCGGGTGAAGCGAACGGCAATTTATCGATGATCACCGCGGACAGAGCTTCGCCCGGTACATCGACGCCCTGCCAGAAACTGATGGTTGCCAGCAGGACGGAGTGGATATCGCGGGTGAAATCGCTGATCAGGCGATGTTTCGGAGCGTCTCCCTGGACCAGCAGCGGGTAATCGATAGCGTCCTGCAGCCGGGTTCTCAGGCTGTTCAACCCGGAGTAGCTTGTGGTCAGGATGAACGCACGGCCTTCGGATATATCCACCAGGGACACGATTTCTTCTGCGCACCGGTCATAAAAGTCTAGGTGATTGGGATCGGGCAGGTGATCGGGGAGATACAGAATACCCTGGCTGGGATAATCGAACGGAGACGGGTAGGTTTCGAGCATGGATCCGTTGATTCCGAGCCGGTCGACAAAAAACGCGAACGTGTCCCCGGCGCTGAGTGTGGCCGACGAAAGAATCACGGGTCGCAGCGGAGTCCGGATGATGCCGGGAAACTCTGCGGAAATATCGATGGGGCTGGCATGAATAGTGTTTCCAACAGGCGCATGCTCCCCCCACCAGGCCATTCCTGAATCATCGTGAATCTGAAAAAACCGGATCCGTCCGGCAAAATCCCTCAGCATCATTTTCCATTCCCCGCGAAACTCTTCCGGAATCAGACCCTCACCATCCAACTCCTTTTCGAGATGTGCGAGACGCTCAAGGAAAACCGTCGCCATCCGGTCCGCTTCATCATTCCATCGTGGAATCAATTCAAACCGGCCCTCTCCGCTGTGAAACTGCTTGAAAAACAACCCGGCACCTTCTTCCACGGTGCCAAGAACACCCGCCAAACCCCACTCCCGTCCCTCCAGTTCCCGACGCTTCGGCTTCCAGCGACGGATCATATCGAGAAAATCGATGATGTCCCCATACCCGATATGCACACCCAGAAACTGGGTCACAACCTCTTCCAGCAGATGCGCCTCATCGAAAATGATCGCCTCGGTGTCCGGCAAAGCAGAAACAGCACCTCCCCGCCGCAAGGTGGCATCGGCGAAAAACAGGTGATGGTTGGCAATAACCAGATCGGCATTTTGCGCCGCGATGCGCAAGCGGAGAAGGAAACAGGCCGAAAAATGGGTACATCGGCCGCCGAGACAATCGTCGCGCCGCGAACAGATGTGCCGCCACAGTCCACTGGTGTCAGGCAAAAAATCCATCTCCGCCCGGTCACCCGTTGCCGTTCCGGCAGCCCAGACCCGCACACGCTCGAACAATTTCTTGTCCCGGACCGAATCGAATTCCGGCTGCCCAATGAACATCTCCCATCGGCGGCGGCATAAATAATTCTGCCGCCCCTTCACCAGGACCGCCCGAACCGGCTTGTCCAGGATCCTGTTCAGCAGCGGAATATCCTTGTGAATCAACTGCTCCTGCAAGTTCTTCGTTCCGGTGGAGATGATGACAGTTCGCCCCATAACTGCTGCCGGGATCAAGTAGGCCATACTCTTGCCCGTTCCCGTTCCCGCCTCCGCCACCAACACACCATCGGGACTCTGAAACGTTGCCGCAATATCCAATGCCATCCGCAATTGCTCGGGTCGATACTCATATTGAGGGAAAATACGACACAACCCTCCCCCCGGCTCAAGATATTCCCGGATGACCCGCTCCATATCCTCCTTGCCGTTACAAGATATCGACACTGTCGAACACCGCTTCGAACGCGTCCCGCTTCTCCTCGTAATGATCCGGGGGACAGATGCAGACAACCGCCACCCAGTGCCGATCCTTCCGCAGCAACAAAACATCCGTCCGGCGCTGGACACCGAACGACTCCCCAAATCGCATCGAAAATCGGCAGTCGGAAACAATCCGGAACTTTTCGACTCCATCAGCGGTAAGATCATCGATGGTCAAACGAGTAACGGAATGAGCCTGAAGCCGATCAAACATCCAATCATGAAATCCATCCGGAAAATCCCGGCGGATAAGATTGTTGACTCCTGTAACCAAAATCTGACTTCGGCCATCCACGTGATCAAAACTCAGATCAAACTCCGGATAATTCCGGAACAACCAGGACGCGGAATCAGGCCAGTTCAGTCGGAATCCTTTGATTTCATTGGTATATACGCCTTCCTGCACGTATCGTTCGATAAATGTTCGTTTGAAATCGTCGCGGGTCGCGCAACCAAACAGCGTCGTGATCAGTATAATGGCACTAACATATGGAGCTGGATGACATGAGGAACGGTTCACAAACGATTGTCTCCTTCCAGGCAATGAATCATCGGGTAGAATGTATGGGAATCGATGGGGCCGTGTCAATTCTGACCGGCGGGTAAAGCATTGGTATCGCAGGATGACGGCAAAGAGGTTATTGACAAGATGACGGAGCGGTTTTATATAACCCGTTTGGGCTTTGTCCGGGCGAGCATTTTTATGCAGACTGGAAGTAACTTGTACGGCTTCCCGGCCCATTGCGGGCACGCGTTAACGTTCCGCGGACAGTTACCCTGGATAGCATGTGAATATCGATATCCCACCATTCGTCCAGTTGGGAGGCCGAAAATTTATGGGTAAAAACATAGATATTACGACCCTGATAACCTTAGGGAAAGAAAAAGGGTATGTCACGTTCTCGGATTTGAACCGGTGTCTGCCTGAAAACATGGTTTCACCGAATGAAATTGATTCGGTTTTTCATCAATTGGATTCCATGGACATCGATGTCGTCGAGGATTCGAAATTAGATGAATACCGGTCGGCACATATCGAGAAGCGGCATGCGCTGGACGGCGGCAATGGCGATGCGCCGAAAGGGAGTGGCGGGGATACGGTCAGTGAATCCTCGGACGATCCACTGCGGTTATATTTTAAGGAGATGGGGTCGGTTTCGCTGCTGGACCGGGATGGAGAGATCCGGATAGCGAAAAAAATCGAAGCCGGCAAGCACGATGTGATCCATGCGGTTGCCAAGGCTCAGTTGATGGCAAAAGAAATCCTGATCCATCGGGAGCGGATCGAGGCGGGTGAGACGCCATTGGATACGTTGATTTCGATCTCCGAAGAGGAGCAGTCGAATATTGAATCACTGAAGCTGGTTTTGGGTGAGAGGGTGAAGCTGATCGGTAGCTGCCGGCAGCAGCTTCGTCATACGGACAAGAAGCTTTCGTCGCACAGAATCAGTGAGAAGACCCGTGGCTCGCTGGAAAATGTCCGCGAACGGGAAGAGGAACAGCTTGTCGAGGCGATCACGTCGCTGAATCTGAACTACAATTTTGTCGAGAACGTCTGTAACAAGATAGAAGATATCGTGTTGAAGATGATCAGTTATCAGCGGGAGATGGACCGGCTGGTTCGGACGGCGGGGGTGGATAAAGATACATTGAACAAGGTGTATTACCAGCATCGGAACGACAAGGATATGAACCGTAAGATCGATCTGGGAGTTCGGGACATCCGGCTCTCGGAGTTGGAGGAAATCACGCGTCGGATCCGTCATGCGGAACGGTCGATCGAGCGGTTGGAGACCGAGGCGCATGCCCCGATTGATCAGATGAAGCGGATTCAGCAGGCCATCAGTCTCGGTCGAGCGAAAGAACGAAAAGCGAAGAAGCAGTTGACGGAAGCGAATTTGCGGCTCGTCGTTTCCATCGCGAAAAAGTACACAAACCGGGGACTGCAGTTCAGTGATCTGATTCAGGAAGGGAACGTGGGCCTGATGCGCGCGGTGGATAAGTTCGAGTATCAGCGCGGATACAAGTTTTCAACTTACGCCACGTGGTGGATCCGGCAGGCGATCACCCGGGCCATCGCCGATCAGGGCCGCACAATCCGGATACCGGTGCACATGATCGAAACGATCAATAAACTGATCCGCACCTCTCGGATGCTCGTCCAGGAAAAGGGAACAGAACCGAGTTGCGAAGAAATTGCGGATAAAATGGAAATGCCGGTAGAAAAAGTGCGGCTGGTGATGAAAATGGCCCAGGAACCGATCTCGCTGGAAACACCGATCGGTGAAGAAGAAGACAGCCAGTTGGGCGATTTTATCGAGGACAAAAACGCCGATTCTCCATCGGAAGCCGTGATCAATATGAGTCTGAAGGAGCAAGTCCAATCGACACTGTCAACATTGACGCCACGCGAGAAAATGGTTCTGCGGATGCGGTTCGGAATCGGAGCCGGGTATGAACACACGCTGGAAGAAGTTGGCGAATATTTCGCCGTGACCCGCGAACGGATCCGGCAGATCGAAGCCAAAGCACTGCGCAAGCTGCGACATCCCAGCCGCCGCGATAAACTGAAACCCTTCTATAGCTGATCTCGTGCAAACCTCTGTATCGGCTCCCGATACACGGAAACCGCCGATGAAGGTTATCCTGACCAGACCCTGGAATACGACTTCCATGCTGATTCCAAACCACGGTTTGGGGTATCTTGCCACTGCATTGCGCCAGGCCGGACACGATCCGGTTATCATCGACTGTATCCGAGACCGGCTCCACGCCGATGCCTTTGTCCGTCGCGTCCTCCACGAAGCTCCCGGACTCATCGGTTTCCAAGTATATACATTCGATCTTCCCACCCTGCGCCCCTATATCGATGCATTGAAACCCCTGAACATCCCCGTTGTTACCGGCGGTCCTCATCCATCCGCCGCACCCGCTGACATGATCCGTCGCTTTCCCGATGTCCCTCTGCTGATTCGTGGAGAAGCCGAATCGTCACTGACGATTCTTGCCGATGCGATTGCCCGGCACGGCGGCATTCCCGGACCGGAACTCCTGGAGACCATCCCCGGGCTGGTTACTCCGACAACCACCGATCCCGAAAGCCGAAGCTGCGTACTGAACCCCGATCTCGACAGCCTGGGCTTTCCGGACTGGGAACAGATCTCGCCGCTCAGTTATCCCATCGCACCCCAGGGCACTTTTACACGTCGGCTGCCCGTGGCTCCCATCATCGTGACCCGCGGCTGCCCCTACCCCTGCACCTTCTGCGCTGGGAAAATTATCAGTGGCCGCGCCATCCGCACACGCTCTGTCAGCCATGTCATGGATGAACTTCACTACCTGGTCAATACCTTCGGTATCCGCGAGTTTCACATCCAAGACGACAACTTCACCTTTGACCGCGATTACGTCCTGGCATTCTGCCAGGCACTGACCAACAGCGGACTGGACCTCGTCTGGTCATGCCCGAACGGCATCCGCCTGGACTCCCTCGATTCCAGCGTGCTACACGCGATGGAACACGCCGGTTGCTACTCCGTCGCCGTCGGTATCGAATCGGGATCACAGCGGATTTTAAACCTCATGCGAAAACAAACCGCTCTCGGCGATCTGATCCATAAAGTCCGCGAAATTCGGCGCGTCACCCGCTGGGAGATCACCGGGTTTTTCATTATCGGGTACCCCGGAGAAACGCGTGAGGAAATGGAAGCGACGATCCGTCTGTCCCGCCGTCTCCCCCTGGACAAAGCCAATTTCGGCATCCTGATGCCGCTCCCCGGAACCGGCGTAGAGCCTGTCGCCCGTGCAGCAGGCTGGAATCCCGACACGGATATGCTGCGTATGAGCGAATACCGCAGCCCATTCACACCAGCCGGCATTACTCAGCGGCAGATGCGATGGATATTGACACGGGCATTCGTCGGATTCTATGCCCGGCCCCGGATAATCTGGCGATTTATCCGCCGGATCCAATCTCCCGACCAATTCCGAATTCTGTGTCGCCGCTTCATCGACGTGGTGAAACCATGAAACTCTCCACGATGCTCCGCCAATGGCCCCGCTCGTTCCTGTTCCGCTCCCCCTATACCTGCAACATCAAAATCACGACCCGGTGCAATCTGCGTTGTGGCTTCTGCGGTCTCTGGGCACGACCGGTCACCAACGAACTTGCCACCGATGCATACAGGGCCATTTCCACCACGCTGAAAGCAACCGGGCTCGCCCGCGCCGTGAACACCGGCGCTGAACCGCTTCTGCGCCCCGACGCCGCCGAGATCATCGGTATGTTCAGCCGCCGCGGCATATCGACCACCCTGCTGACGAACGGGACCCTGTTGACCCCCTCTCGCCTGGACAGCCTATGCCGGGCCGGACTCGACGATATCGGCATCTCCCTGGACAGCCTGCAACCCGAACAACTCGGACAGATATGCGGACGACCGGGTATCTGGCCGACGGTCGTCAACGCCATCCGGCTCAGCGTGGATCGCCTGACCGGCGGCGTCGTTCAGGTCATGACAACCGTCACCCGAACCAATCTCAACGAACTACCCGAGTTGATACATTTCATCTGCACCGATCTCGGCGCATGGTCGGTCATCAATCCCGTCAATGTCGCTCCGGATACCCCATCCATCCTGTCTGCACATACGGACATACCCGGCCCTCCCATGGATCCGGCCGCCGTCGACCGGGCATACGATGCCGTGATAAAAATGAAGCGGGATGGACTCCGCATCCTGGTTTCCGATCGTTTCCTCGCTGACAGCCGACATTATCTCAAAACCGGGGAATACGCCTGGCGATGCGACGCCGGAGAACGCTACTTCACGATTTTTCCCGACGGCGCTCTGGCCCCGTGCAGCGACCAGGCTCCGGTCCGGAATATCATGACGATGAAGCCCGCCGATTTTCGTTCCCGAGCCTATCGAGACACGGTACGGAGCGTGCAACGGCGGTGCAAAGGGTGTATTTTCTCCTGTTGGCGGGAGGCCAGTTACCTGTTTTCGGACCCGTCGGCGATCCGGGAAAGAACCTTGGGACTTCACCGGGTATTCAGGCGGAGGTAGTGCATGAATCATCCAGATGAAACATACCGTGTTCTATTGATTCGACCGCCGTACACTCGTTTGAGAGGAACGGGGCAAGCCCCGTATTTTCCGCTGGGTATCGGTTCCATGGCCGCGGTGTTGAATGCGGAACCCGGTATTGAGGCCCGGCTGTATTATGCGGACAATCCCGGTCCCGGGGAACGGCCGGTTGTCGTGGATAAAGAAGGGGTTTTCGCTTCGCGGTCGGAGGCCCAGCGTCGGTATTTTGCTGCGCTGGACCGGTCCGATCATCCGGTATGGAAAGAAATCCGGGAAGTCATTACGGCTTTCCGGCCGAATATGGTCGGGTTGAGTGTTCTGACACCGGAAGTGGGATCGGCCCTTTGTGTCACGGCGATCGCTCGGGATGTGAATCCTGATGTACATGTGGTCTGGGGCGGTGTGCATGCGACGTTTGAACCGCTTGCGACCCGGGAACTTCCTGGAGTCGCCAGTGTTGTCATGGGTGAAGGCGAAGAGACGATCCGCGATCTGGTCCGGGCCGTGCGCGCCGGCACACCTGCCAGTACGATTCCCGGCGTCCTCAGCACGGGTTCGCCACCGGACGTACCCGCACCCCGCCCACTTATCAGCGACCTGAATACCGTACCGTTGCCGGATCGGCAGGCGGTATTCTTCCCCGACCGGTTCACACCGGTAGCCATGGGCAGCCTGATGCACAGCCGGGGCTGTCCCTGGCGATGTGGATTTTGTTCATCTCGCAGATTCTGGCATGAGCGCGTTCGGTTCCGTTCTGCTGAGAACGTCATGGAAGAGATCATGCGGGTGCATCGTGATTACGGAATCCGCATTTTCACGTTTTGGGACGATGCGTTCACCATAGATCGGCGATTGACGGAACGGCTGTGTGAAGCGATCATCCGATCTGGAGTAAAAATCGCCTGGCGGACTGCCACCCGGCTGGATCTGTTGGATGACGACATGTTGAAACTGATGCGACGGGCCGGATGCGTCCAGATGGACCTGGGAATCGAGACAGGAAGCCCGAGGATGTCATCGATCATTCGTAAGGATATCGATTTGGATGCTGCGCCTGATACGATTGATCGGGCGAACAGGCACGGTATCGCCGCCGGGGTTTTCCTGATGGCGGGTTTTCCCGACGAGACCCGGGAAGATCTGATGCAGACGTATGCATTCATGCAGCGGATCCGGCCAGCGGAAATCGTCCTGAACATTCTGGATCCGATGCCGGGGTCCGAACAGTTTGAACGGGCGGTGGAGTTGGGTATACTGAAGCAGCCGGTGGATTACGCACGATTTCCCCTGTGGCCCGATGCCCATTTCGTCCGGGACATCGAACCGGTCGAATTCAATCGGCTGATCGAAGAAATCAGCAGCTATGTTTTTAAATACAATTCAAGCCGTACGGCCGTGATCCGGCGGGCGCGGCCGGAAATACTCCAACTTCTACGAACCGATCGCCGGGTGCTGTTGCAGAAAGCGCTTCGGTTCGTTCGACGCCGCCTTCACCGGGGAACCCCTCGCTGATGCGCGCCCTCGCCGAATTCATCCACTGGTTTCAATGGTATCCGCTCCGCGGGATCGTCACTCGTCTCCCCCGCCGGCGTGTTGTATCCACCGGCTTCCTGATGGGCGATATTCACTGTCTCCTGCATCGGCGACGACGACGAATTGTGCGGGATGAACTTCTGAAGTCACTACCCGATCGTGACCCTCGGGAAATCGACCGGCTGGTGCGCCAGACGTTTCGACAAGCCGCCGCCGTATTCCTTGAAACGTTCTGTTTTCCCCGTCTCAAGCCCGACACGATCGAGAAGTGGATGCGATTGCACGGACAACGTCACATCCACGATGCCCTGCAAAACGATCGCGGGATCATGCTCATCCTCGTCCATTTCGGCGCCAACCAGATGATCATGGCCGCCCTGGGTCACCGCGGATATCCCATCAACCAGATCGGAAGCCGACCCGATGACTGGCATCGCCTATCCGGTACACGCCCGTCCCGACTGGATCAGCGCACGTTCAATCTTCGTCTGGACCTGGAAAAAACGCTCCCCGCATCATTCATCTATATCGATCGATCGATGCGCCCGGTCTACGACTGCCTGAAACGCAACGAGATCATGTTGCTGGCAGCTGATGGACGCGCTGGAACCCGTTTTTTACCGGCACCGATGGCCGGCCGGATCATGAATCTTTCCGCCGGACCGTTCCGCATCGCTCACGCCACCGGCGCTCCACTGATTCCTGTTTTTCCGGTTCGGGATGCCGACGGTGTGCATGATTTATATATCGAACCTCCGATTACCCCCCCCATCGATCCAGCGACCGGCGACACGGAACAAACGCCGACCCGTAGCGATACTCCAGCGGGACACGCTCCAGGAACATCCTGGCCGGAACAGGCCGCATGGATGTTCGGGGAACGCCTCAGTCAGTGGGTTCAGCGTTTTCCGGATCATTACGCCATGCTGATGGCCGAAGCAGCAATTCGATCACGGATCGATCCGGTTCCCTTGTTCGAGGACATGAGACATGAATAATTCAGCACCGATCAGCATCATCATCCCCGCACGCGATGCCGACGGTACCCTGGCCTTTACGCTGGCCTCCATCGCCATCCAATCCGCAGCCCCTTCGGAAATCATCATCGTCGATGACGGATCAACGGTACCTCTCGCGATTCCCGTCAATGATCCGGGTATGCCCGATCCGCACCGGATCCGGGTGATTCGGCTGGATCAGAGCCGGGGCCCCGCTGTGGCGCGGAATGCCGGAGCCGCTGTCGCCCGGAGCGATATCCTGCTCTTCATCGATGCCGATGTCGTCCTCGCTCCGGATGTCGTGCGGTTGACAGCAGCACACTTCGATACCGTAACCGGAATCGCTGCGGTTCAGGGAATATATGATTCCCGTACTCCAGACACGGCATCCATCTGCACACGCTATCAGAATCATTATTACCATCATGCGTTTATGCGAATCGCAACTCCTGACGCATCGGTGTGTGCCACCTTTTGCTTTGCGGTTCGCCGTCCGGTTTTTGATCAGATGGGAGGATTCGATGCGGCTATTGCCCGACCGACCGTGGAGGACGAAGCATTCGGCTACCGGCTGACAGCAGCAGGACACCGAATATATCTTGATCGATCAATCCGGGTTATGCATCTGGCACACTATACCGTCTCCGACCTGATTCTGCGAAAATTCAGGATGAGTTTCCACCAGGTCAAAAGCCTGTTACGTGGAATTCGGCCCCCGGTGGGAATGCCCCGGACAACGAATCGATCGCATCATGCCCGGGATACGCTCGCAGCCATCATCCTGGCTCCGTTTCTACCCGCCGCCGTTTTTGCTGCCGGTCCCGCAGCCTGGATCGTTTTACTGGTTTATTTCGCCCTCAATGCCCGATTCTGGGGATATCTCTGGAAAAATGAACCTCCCGCCTGTGCCATGGAAATGATCGGGTTGACATGGGTGGACCAAACCGTGATTTGCAGCGGGTTGTTTATCGGGTCCTTGGATTTTCTTACCGGAAACCGATATTGATATTTTCACTTATCTTTGAACGACTTATGCTTGACATTCCCGGGATCGGGGACTAGAGTTTGCCCGGTGGAATATGGATAAGGCAACATTCGGAGCTACCGGTGTTGCAGTGGTCCGGTGCCGATGTTGGGTCATTGAACAAGGAGTGGTGAAGTGACGAAAGAGGATCTAGTCAATTGTATTTGGGAAAAGATGAATGTCAGCAAGAAGGAATCCGCGGAGATCGTCGAGCAGATTCTGTTGAATATCAAGGATGTCCTGCAATCCGGAGACAAATTGAAAATTGGGGGATTCGGTGTTTTTGAGGTGCGGGAGCGGAAAGCCCGGCTCGGGCGGAATCCTAAAACCGGTGAAGCAGCGGAAATCAAATCGGGGCACACGATCAAGTTCAAGCCAGGAAAAACGCTACGCCAGCAGGTCGCCGACGGTCAGTGATCCATCAGGGAAAACCGGATAACGGTAACGCACGGATTCGGCGATGGTTGGACAGGGGATCGACAGCGGGTTAATGGTCAGAGAGCAGATGTTTGAAAGCGAACGGCAGAATGGCGGATGAAGCTGAAAGACCGAAGCAGGGATAAGTAACTGACAAGTCATTGACGCATTGAAAGGACAGTTTTTTGTCATGAATGAGTTAAAGCGAACAGGTTTTTATGAAGCACATGTTGCAGCCGGCGGAAAAATCGTACCGTTTGCGGGGTTTGAACTGCCGGTGCAGTATAGTTCGATCGTTGCGGAACACACAGCGGTGCGAACGACGGCAGGCATTTTCGACGTTAGTCACATGGGCGAAATTTTTCTCCAGGGACCCGACGCGTTGGCAAACGTACAACGGTTGGTTACCCAGGATCTGACGAAAGTCAAGCCGAACCGGGCCGTATATGCCGGTATGCTGTATGCCGACGGCTCCTTCGTCGATGATGTCCTGGTGTATTGCTTGGCTGAGGACGCGTTCCTTCTGGTGGTCAACGCCGCCAATCTAGCCAAGGACCACAAATGGATCGAAGGAAACGTGTTCGGGGACTGCGTCTGCGAAAACCGCAGCGACTCGATATCGCAGTTGGCCATTCAAGGCCCGGCTTCCCGCGATATCGTGCAAAAGGTTACGGATGTGGATCTGACCGATATGAAGTATTACCGGTTCCGGCAAGGGAACGTGCTGGGCATCGACGCGATCGTCTCGCGAACGGGATACACCGGTGAACTCGGCTTCGAACTCTATTTCGACCGGTCGCACAGCATGACGGTTTGGAATGCGCTGATGAAGGCCGGACAGCCACTGGGCCTTCAACCAGCGGGATTGGGATGCCGGGACACACTCCGTCTGGAAGCCGGCATGGCACTCTATGGAAACGACATTGATGACGAACATACCCCCCTGGAAGCCGGATTGGCCTGGATCGTCAAAATGGATAAAGGCGATTTCAATGGGCGATCGATCCTCGAAAAACAATTGACTGATGGACTGACCCGGCATTTGGTTGGATTCGAACTGGTTGACAAAGGCATTCCACGGCATGGCTATCTCGTGTATGCCGGCGATCACGAGATCGGCGTCGTCACCAGTGGTACGATGTCGATTACCCTGAAAAAACCCATCGGCCTGGCCTATGTTCAGCATGGATTCGAAGCCGTGGGAACCGAAATTGATGTTGAAATCAGGAACCGCAGAATGAAAGCGACGGTTGTTTCTCTGCCGTTCTACAGTAACACACGGTGACCACCCTACCGGTTACCGCTCGTTTTTGTGACGCTATTTCGCGAAGGAGGACACAGTGAGTTTTCCAAAAGGATACATGTTTACGAAAGATCATGAATGGGTGAGTCTGGATGGTGACATCGCATCGGTTGGAATCACGTCGCACGCCGCTGATCAATTGGGCGATGTCGTGTTTGTTGAACTGCCAGAAGTCGGGACCAGTTACGAACACGGCGATGTGTTCGCCGTGGTGGAATCAGTGAAAGCCGCCGTCGACTGCTATATGCCGTTGTCCGGTGAAATCATCGAAGTGAACGAAGAACTGGAAGCAGGATACGAGATCATGAATCAGGATCCCCATGGCGCCGGCTGGATCGTCCGGGTCAGAGCAACCGATGTATCGGAACTGAACGAACTGATGTCCGCCGAAGCATACACCGAGTATCTGTCGACGCTGGAATAAACCACTATCCCTTTCAACATAACGTAAGGATTGAATTATGCGATACATCCCGCTGACGGAAGAGGAACGCCGTCAGATGCTTCGGGACATCGGCGTGGATTCGTTCGACGATCTGCTTCGCGATGTTCCGGCATCCCGACGCTTGAAAACCCTGCTTGATCTGCCCGAAGCCGTCAGTGAACCGGACCTGGTCCGGTTCATGAAACGGCTGGCAGCTTCGAATTCGCCCCACGACACCGCTCCGTGTTTCATCGGCGCTGGCGCATACCGGCACTTTGTTCCGGCTGTCGTCCGTGCCATGGCCGCCCGGTCGGAATTCGTCACGGCCTATACTCCCTATCAACCCGAAATCAGCCAGGGATCCCTGCAGGCGATGTTCGAGTTTCAAACCATGATGACTCAATTGACCGGAATGCCGGTCTCAAACGCATCACTGTATGACGGCGGAATGGCTGTCGCCGAAGCCGCCCTGCTGGCCAATCGGGCAACGCGCGCACCGATCGTCTTCGTCTCGCACGCATTGAATCCCGCCTATCGGACGGTGCTCGAAACCTACACACGAAACCAGGATATGGCGATTCGAACGCTGCCGTTGACACCGTCCGGTCGGACAGACCTGACCCCCCTGGATACCGTCGATATGAAATCGGTTGCCGGCGTGATTCTCCAGTCTCCAAACATGCTGGGAGTCATCGAAGATCTCGATGCAGCTGGATCAACACTCAAACCGGCGAAATCGCTGTTCATCGTCGTTGTAAGTGAAGCCCTGTCCATGGCAGCACTCAAAGCACCCGGCGACTGCGGAGCCGATGTCGTTTGCGGCGAAGCTCAATCCCTGGGCTTACCCGTCAGCTACGGCGGTGCGTACCTCGGCTTTTTTACGGTGACTGAAACCCATCTGCGCCGGATGCCGGGCCGCGTTGTCGGTCGCACTGTGGATCGAAACGGAAAATGTGGATTCGTCAACACTCTTTCGACGCGTGAACAGCATATCCGCCGCGAAAAAGCGACTTCCAACATCTGCACAAACCAGGCACTCTGCGCCGTAACCAGCGCCATGTATATGACGACCATGGGTCGACAGGGTCTGCGCGATGCCGCCCGGATGAACATGAAGAAAACCGCCTATCTGCGGTCCCGCCTCGCCGGGATCGCCGGTCTCACGTTTCCGTTTGATGGACCGGTATTCAACGAGTTCGCCGTCGCATTACCCGGACCCCTTGAATCGCTGCAAAAAACCTTGGCCCGGGAAGGAATCATCGGCGGATACGATCTGCGTTGCTCCTATCCGGAATTGGGCGAATCCATGCTGGTCTGCGCAACGGAAACCAATACCCGAGAGGAAATCGACCGGTTTGCTGACAGAATGGCTGACTGGGTGCGGGAGGTCCGATCATGAACACAAAACAATGCAAGGATGTTTTTCCCGGTGACGATGGATTGATATTCGATGAACCCGTGATTTTTGAGCGCAGCCGGAACGGACGCATCGGATACTCCCTGCCGGCAGACGACCTGCCGGATTTTACCGGCGCACCCCCCGATCCGGCACTCCTCCGGTCAGATATCCCCGGGATGCCCGAAGTCTGCGAACTCGATATGGTCCGCCACTACAGCCGGCTCTCCCAGTGGAACTATTCCATCGATCTCGGCTTCTATCCACTGGGATCCTGCACGATGAAATACAATCCGAAAATCAA
>JAFGMN010000128.1 GCA_016927515.1 candidate division CSSED10-310 bacterium
AATCGAACCCGTCCGCATCGATAAACTGCGGATCCCCCGCGATGTTGCCGGTACCCGGCCAACCATGCTCGACCAGACTATACTGAACGACAATATCCGGAACCGGATCGTCTTTGACAGTATTACATTTTGAAAGAATACTGTTGTTTATAGTTATGCTACTGTTTTCGACAGTTTCGAAAACATCATCAATTTTATAAAAGATACAGTTTTCATAAACAATACTACTATCAAAACTATTCATTGTATGCCCAATGAGACAGTTTTTAACAACAATTTCCTGACAATCTGATACACCAAAACCGGTTGTTTCTAGATTGCTGATCTGACATTTTGGTATATCAACAAATCTGAAATAGTAAATTTTTGTTAATGCGATGCCAGCTCCGGTGACATTTTCATAACCATCAGGATTGATTCCATTTTTGTAGGAATAGGGAAAATCATAAAAACCGGCTGATAAATGAATCGTATGCGGATTGGCTTCGGTGCCTTCGATGGAATCAAAGGCAAACTGAAGGGTTTTCCATGGCGCCTGCTCAGACCCATCACCGGTTTCGTTCGATCCGGTGGAGTAATTGACGTAGAAATCATCCGCAAATATTTGCGGACTTAGCAGCGCAACCGCCATCAGCAAAACGAACCGGCCTCCTGTTTTAAAAACTGCCATTCTGTGACCTCCAATTAAAAAGTGTACATCAACCGCGGCTACCTGGCAACAAAAACTTGTGGTTCCCCCCCCCATGCGATAATTGGACAACAGTCAACCCCTAACCAAGGAGTGTCCCATGTGAAAAGACTATCATTGTTTCATGTCACTGTTCTGATGACTTTCTGGATCCCGGGAACCATCACTTTGGCGCAAGCTCCGGATTTTCAGGCAGTCATCGATTCCCCGGGTACACCGTACGATCACGGGCCGCGGATCGACACGGCAATGGTCTCGGTATTCGATGCCTTCACCAATCGTGATTACGCATTCCTGTATGGAGGTCGAGGAAAATCCGGAGCCCAGGATATCTTCATGGATTACCATGGGGATGTGTGGGGTTTTCGCATTTACAGCGCGTTCAAGAATCCGCAGATATTATGGGAACGTCGGCAGACGGATCCGTTTCTGCTGATGGATCTGGAAACCCCGGGCACGCTTCAGGATGAAGAGTATCCACCGCTGCCGCGGTTCGGTCATTCAGGCGTTCTCTGCCTCACACTGGACGATTCGATTCTCCACAATGACGACCAGCCGACCAAAAAGGAAACCGATATCAATTTCATCGTATTCGGTGGAAAACGTCAGGCGGTTCGCAATGCACAAAACCGTGTCATCGATGGAAATGCAGTCATAACCAATGAATTATATATCTTCGCGGAATACCGGATCAATACCGGCGATGGTAAGGATATCCGGTATCACTGGTATCGGGTCGAGCCGACGCTGCTGAACGAAACATGGCCATCACCACGGATGTATGCGCAAATCGTACCATTGTTCAATGAACAGGATCCGATCGAGAACCGGAATCGATTCCTGCTGTTCGGTGGAATCGATGATTCGGGCACTATTTGTGCCGATGCCTATGTCGGGACACTAACCCGGACGCTGACGCCGACAGCGCCAGAAGGCAACGAGTGGGCGTTCGATATCGGTCTGGACGTTCAATTCGAAGCGGTCACGCTGGATGCCGGCGAATGCGAAGCCATCCGGGTATATGGTGCCGCCGCTGTATACGACAGGTATTTTTTTCAATCGAGCGCATTGAACGATCCCATTCCGCGTGTCATTTTCCTGGGCGGAATGAAGGGTCCGGAAAACAATCCGGCATCGTCGAAAGTGATTTGCATCGAACCGGGTGATGCGACGGACTGGACCGACCCGATGGTCTACGAATTGACGCAGGCCGATATGGGGACGACGATGAATCGGGCTTTCTTTTCCGCCGTATTGAACGATCGAAACAACCGGATCGAAGTAACCGGTGGTGAAAGCGAGGGTCAGACTCGGAACTCGATCGGGTATCTGGACCTGACGGATATGGAAAGCGGATGGATATGGATGACCGGTTCGACCAGTGGATGTTTTCCTGACGTATCCCATCACAGCGGCTGTTATTCCCATTCCGCCACGGTGTATTGCGTCGAAAACGGGGCCGGTTCACCGGAACGGAAACTCTATGTCGACAAGACCGCCCAATTGCCGATGGAGTGGAATGTCGGGAAAAACGAGCAGTATGGATTGACGAATCCCGAAGCGGTCACCAATACCCGTCGCCTGCGGTCGGGGGATACGATACGGATCCTGCAGGAGAACGATGATCCGGGATGTGTCAACGATTGTTACCGGTGCAGTATCAATGTGCCGGTATGGTGCAAGGATGTAACGATCGAAGGCGTCGTTCTCAATGGGATCAAACCCATTTTATATCAGCTGTATTCCCCTGAAAATACATGGGATCCGCTCTGGTACCTGGAAGGATCCGATGAAAACCGGTTTGCCCGCGAAATGATGGAAGTGGTGTATTCCCATGGTCCGATTACGTTGAAAAATCTGACAATCTGTCATTTCGACGAGGACCCGGTGGGACCCTATGCGCTGATGCCGGAGGTGATTCCATCGGACCGGCTGGCCGACTACTCGGATTATACTAATCCACCGGTCCCTAACAGGGAATGGGATCTCGCATTGCATCATGTCGATGATCCGGGAATCTTCATGCATGCGGAGAGCCGGGTCGAAAACTGCGATTTAACATTGAACGGTGTCGGTATTGCCATGATCTGTGTATCCAGTGCTCTCGATCCGGCATCGGTGACCCACTGCACATTCACCCGTAATTTCATGGGTCTGGTGGCGCTGGAAAAAGACCATCTCATTGCCGGGAATACCTTTACGGACAATTACCTGGCGGGGATCGCCATTGACAAGGGATCGAACACGAATATCCGGGACAACCTGTTTAAAGGAAACGGCTGGTTGAGTGACAATCCGGAGAATATCTACGGTCTGGAAGATTACTCCGCGGCGATCTTGTCCGATTTTGCCATGACAGCCCGGGTACCGCTGATCCAGAATCCGTTTATCTACAACAATACATTTGTGTCCAACCATCGCGTTCTGACGATCAAGGATGACGCCTATCGCGGTCAGTACATGAACCGACCGGTCTTCTTCAACAATATCGTGTACGATCCCGAAGGAACTCAGTCCCCCTTGTTTATCGACGATTCGCAGAACAGAAGCGATGTCATCTGCCGGAACACCTGCTTCTTTACGGGGGATGGAATCGATATTCTGGAAACAAGAGATCCTGCATCACCGGGTTTTATCCTGAGCGATACTCTCCAGGCCGATCCCCTGCTGGATGAGCCGGACTGGACACTGTCCGCTACGTCCCCGTGCATCGACCGGGGATTGTACCTGTTGGAAGTCGGTATCACGAGTCTTCTGAATTACCCGGATTTCCGGTTCCTGGATATCGGCTACCACTATCCGCTTTATACCGGTGCCATTCCCGAAGCACCGGAAAATCCCGCCCTGTCGCTTTCGGTACCGATGATCACATTTCAATGGGATCCCGTTTCCTGGGTCAGTGGATATCTCGTACTGGTGGAAGCGGAAAGCGGTGTGATTACAACAGCGTACGTCACGACTGAAAGCTTTGCATTCAATCCGGGGATCCGGGACAACCTGTGGTTTGGCGTCATGTCTCATCAAAACCAGCAGATATACAGCGATTGTGTCTGGCTGGAATGGATAGGAGAATAGATCATGTACAAACAAAAAATGGCGATAGCGGCAGCGTTAGCCTTTTATCTCGTCATGGCGGTCTCCTTCGTGAGTTTCGCCGAAGACAGATGGGTCTGCCAAGAATGTATTGTAGGGATGTTTCCCCATTACGATACCATTTATGATGCCATCCAGGCTGCGGATCCCGGGGATGTGATCAAGATTCATGCGGAAAGGACTCTTTACAATCCAGATGAGATATATGTTTATGTTGAAAACGAACCACTGATTATTGATAAGTCACTAACAATAATTGCTCCTACACAATACCAAAACAAATGGCCGGTCGTAACAATCCCCACTTTTTCTATGGATGACGATGTGATCACCATCGCGGAATCCGGAGCAGGGTCAGTCATCAGCAACCTGGAAATACGGGGTCCCATGAATAACAACACCGAAATTTCGGGTGTTTATCCCATCGACTGCATGGATCAGCGGGTCGGTATTCGGCTCGAAGCAAACGATTGTCTGATCGATAACTGCCGCATCACCTTCTGCATGACGGGCATCTATCTGGCCTCGACAATAGGAACGGGCGGCACCGGCAATATCATCTCGAATTGCACGATCGGTGACAGATGGTGGTATAAACCGTCATCAGGCGATCATGAGTATGAAGAGTATTGGACGACCAGCCACGATCTGACACCCATTGCGTATCCTGGAAACGGATTCGGAATCGTCATGGTGGAGCCCACCTGGAACCGGGTTTCCGGCGAAGTCTATCTCAACCGGTCTCCAAACCAGGTCGTCGATTGTATCGTTCGGTCCAATCGATACTACGGAATCGTCCTGACCAACGGATCCCAGGCCCAGATCGCCCATAATATCATTGCCTGGAACGGTGATATGAACCCGGAGGTTTCAGCCGATATCCCGGATGAAACCGGCGGACTCCTGAGCCTGTTCACCGCCGATCAAATTCAGAACAACGACAACCAGATACAAGCGCCCATAATCCTCTCCAATGCCATCTACGGCAATAAAGGCTACCAGGTCGGGATCATGACCGAATCCGATTCCCTGTACCATATCTATAACTCACCGATTCTGATCGCCAACACCATCGGCATCGAGATGGGCTTACCGTTTGTTCCCGAAATCAACGGTGTTGAAGATAACTATCGATACCTCGTCTGCTGTGGTCCCACACCCAGCATTACCGCCACACCGACAGCCATACCCGGCAATCCGACAAATACACCCCGCGTTCCGGGGGAATTCGACTATGACTATCACGGCAGCGGTCCCGTCATCGCATGGAATAATCTCCATGATCGATCGGAAATGGATCTCGGGATCTATCACCCCCTGCAACGCAACAATGTACCGCCCAGGCACACGTTTACACCGACACCCAGTCAATCCTATCCAACATCGATACCCACATCACCGCCGTCGACATCGATTCCATTCGTCAGCACTTTTTCGCCGACACCCATTCCGTGGAGTCCTTCACCAACCCCGGTGACCCCCATGCCGACGTTTTCCCCGGCACCCATGCCATACGATATCGATTCACCGGCCTGGGTATTTCGGGGTATCACCGCCAATCCACGGCATGACGGATGGAAAGAAGATCCAAACCGGGTTCCTCCTCGATACTACGATTGGCATATCCGGGACTTCACCACGTCGACGCCGTCACAGTGTTTCGAAAAAGGTGGATTGATCCTGAATCCGGGGTCTACCAGAACCGATACGAGCCGGGATACCGGATGCGTCGACATGGGGCGGCATATCGATGGAATGGTACCAACGATCGAATCATTTACTGCCACACACATCGGCTCGGAGTATCTTCTCGAATGGGAACAACCCGTGAACCGGCCGGATGGATCCGTTTTTGACCTGTCCGATGTCGGTGGCTATGTCATCTTGTGCGGATTTGATAGCGGACCGGGAAGCTTTACCGGCGGAATGACGATTATCGGCGAACCCGTTTTCCTGCCGGCGTACGAGACGTCGCACATGCTATCGGAAATGTCTGTCGGTAAGATCACACATTTGGGCATCTACATCTATGATGTCTTCGGAATGGAAAGCGCTGTCACCTGGGTTGAAAAACCGGAATAGCGTCCGAAGGAATCTGATTGGGTTTCAGGGGCAGATTCCGATTCTCATGGATTCTGCCCTTACCCCCCTATCCCCTTCCAGGTGCATCGTCGTTTGTTTCAGTCTGCCTGCAACGTAACCGACAAATAATAAATCGAAAAAATGCTTGGAAAATATATTCGAATGAGGTATAAAATAAATATGAAAGAACAAATTTCTTCATTTATCGTCTGTTTCTCGGCCTGCATTTTGGGGTTTGCATCACCGGCGGTTACAGCCCGAACGATCTGGGTCTGCCAGTATTGCGAACCGTATATGCACCCGAACACCGATTCTATCAACGCAGCACTGGCATTGGCCGATCCCGGTGACACGGTCTGCATCGTCGCCGAAGAAAACCCTGTTGCCAGCGCTGATATCATCCAATACGCCGAGCATATCGTGTTGGATAAACCTGTTACACTGACGTGTACGGAACACCATCCCGTGCTGGGACCGCCCATCCTGACACTGACGACGTTTGATGGCGTCAACGAGGTCATTCATGTGACGGATAAGGCCGCCGGAGCAGTTATTTCCAACCTGCGCATTCAGGGGCCACCCACCGATAACACACCATGCGTCGGTAATCCACTGGACCACCGAACAAAACGTGCAGGAATCCGTATCGACGCAGCCGGGACTTCTGTGAAATCATGTATTATCACCCATTGTATGACCGGGATCGTTATTTCCGCTGATGCCGGGGTGTCCATCGTCAACTGCACCATCGGTGACCGGTGGATCGATACGATCAGCGGTATGATCGGAATCGAAGAGCACTGGACCGACTCCCACAACGGACAACCGATCCGCCATCCCGGCAACGGATTCGGGATCGTCGTTCTCCCCGTCGAATCGCCCGCCAACGGTCAAAAAAAAGACCGGATTGATTCACCCCATTGCATCCGAGAAACAACGATCCGATCCAGTCGATACAATTCACTCGTCATCCCGGACAATGCCGGCATCATTCAGGAAAACAATCAACTCGAGTTCAACAAACACTGACTCGCCGATATCCCACCCGCTCAAACAGGCCCTGTCATCATCAACGATGAGTCGTCATGAAGCGGCAAAAAACAATGCGGCAATAGACACTATCAGCACGCTCTCATCAATCGGTCGATGATGCATGCGAATGATGGCCATCCAGCGATCAGCGAATCCCGGCACCCCAGTTCGAAATCGGCAGGATCAAATCCCGGCGCAACCGTGCAGCCAAACAGTGCAAAAGCAGCACCGGGAAGGAGTTCCATCCCCTGCCATGTGCCGGCACGCACAACAACCATGGGCCGTTCCCCGGCATCCATGTCCAGTCCGAGCACGACGCTGTCGCCACTACCGGATCGTTCATCCAGTCGCACCATCCGAACCGGTCCACCGGCCAGCAAATGGAATATCTCGTCCGAAGCGACACGATGCATCCGGCTGATCTGACCCGGAGTCAGAATGTAGTAAATTGACGTCATGAGGTTCCGGGAACCCGATTCCCCGTCTGGACATCCTCCAACAGCGATTGTCTTTTCCGATCGGTAAACTTCTGCAAAAAGACCACCCTCTCCGGCAAGCGGTTTCATGTCCAGGATCCGGATGATCTGTTCCGGTTTCATCCGCTTTTCAAGGAGTATCCCCGGCATGCATTCGATAGCACACGGTCGGCACAGAGGACCCTTTTCCGAGGTCACCGTTCGGGTTTCCATCGTTCTTTCCCCGCACCGAACGCAGATCACCGACGGCATGCCGGCTGCTGCATCCGGTATAATTGGTGTGACCGCCTCACAGTCAACGATCTCCTCTTCCGGACCCGTCAAAATCCACCGCGTTTGCTCCTCACGAGCCATCTCGCGCACCGGTCCGCCAGTCTTCACTCGTACCCGTACCGCTGCGCCCATGTCCCGCCGGATCAGTGTGAATGCCATCTTACCCCAGTCGCGGAAGATCAGATTCCCTTTCCCAAACGTGCAGCCGGTCAGATACTGCAATGCATCAACACCGCACGCATCGTTTTCCACAATTGCAACCAGCTCTTCATCTCGAGCGCGTTCCCGAATACGCAGCGCAGCCAATGCCGTTACCGTCATTCGCCACCCATACGCCAGGCCGGGGCACGAATGACCATGAAACCGCACCACGTCATCATAGGCAATCGTTCCGAAGGCCGGTACACGATCCAGCATTGCCGAATCACCCGTATTATCTGTCGAGAACATCATTGTAGATAAAAATCACGCCGGATGCGATGGCCAGGAGATCCCGGGTTTTGCCATCCAGGGTGCGTTTCATGAAGACTGCGCCCGCATTGATGTTTTCAATGGCACCCATGATCTCATCGTTTTCCCGCAGATTGAATCCCACCGTTTCGCTGATATCGTACGCGGCTCCCTGCATCCGCCGGACCGGTTGAATCTCAATGGTTCGGGAACCATTGGTTATGACACCTTCCATCACGTTTCCGGTTTCGTCACTCGATGCCAGGATGACCGACCATTGTTCGCCGTCCAGCCGGCAATCGGCCACGGTCAGAGTGGTTGTGCCGAACGCCAGGTTCAAACTCCAGTTCCGCCCACCGAAATCGACTTCCTCCATCCGGGCATTTGTGACCGCAGGAACCACAACGGCATCATCCCGATACGGTGATCGGATCGTGAACTGAAACGTTCGGTGCGCGTCTGTCCGGCTCCAAAACACCCCGCTCCACGATGAGGATTCCGTCCAACCGCGTTGAATATCCGTCAACTGATACTCACCGAAAGTCAGATCCTGACCCCAAGTCAAGCCCTGCCGGCCCGTTACCGGCAATTCCACCGTGTCAACCGTCAGGGGTTCGGGCAATGCCATCCGGGCAACCGAACAGCCACCCCCTACCGCAGCAATTATCGCCAGGGCCGGAAGAATCAACCAGAGCCGTATTTTAATCGCCAGATGGGGTTGAAGCATGACCAGACCTCCCACATGACAAAGCGCTGGAAACAGACCGGCCCATTGTAGCCGATAAAGGGGTAAAGTCAATGGATACTGTCGGTCTTCACCTGTGGTCATATTCATCCTATCGACCCCGGGTACACGGGGTCCGGTTCACTGGGAGAGACGGGATTCCCGCATGGTCATTGATCAGCCTTTTTATGATATCCGATCACCGTCATGACCAGTCCGACCGCTTCGGTCCGGTTCGTTACAGTACCCTCCAATTGCGCTTCATACACGGCGTCCAGCACCGGTCCGAAAAACGGTCCGCCCCGCTTGAATCGTTCAGGCAACA
>JAFGMN010000129.1 GCA_016927515.1 candidate division CSSED10-310 bacterium
AGACACCGGCCTGGAGTATATCGAGTTGTATAATGCAGGATTCGTTCCCGTCGTGCTGACAGGATACGATCTCAAACCCGACGACTCCGGCTATTTCACCTTCCCGGAGTTCACTCTGTTCCCGGACAGTTACGTCGTCGTCCATGTCAACGCAACCGGGACAAACACTGCAACCGATCTGTATACGGGACCCGGGACCAACATGGGTAACACGGCCGGATTCATCGCTCTGTTCAATTCCGCAACCCACAGTGCAGGCACACTGATCGATTACATTGCGTACGGCGCTGGCGGCCAGACGTGGGAAAGCGCTGCTGTCGATGCCGGGATCTGGACACCGGGGGATTTCGTTCCATTCGAGGAAATTGACGGTCCATCAATCAACCTGTGTCCCAATGGCATCGACCTGGATTCCTCCGAAAACTGGCAACTGGACACCAATACACCCGGTTATACCAACGCCTGCCACAGCCCGACACCATCACCGACCGCAACGGTCACACCGGAACCCACACAAACTCCGACATCCACTCCAACACCCCATCCCACTGTGGAACCGATCATTCGGATGGCCGGTTTCGGCGAAACGGATTTTCAGAACGGTTCAGGAGGGACCATCCGGATTCTGGCATGGGTCGTCGACCCTGAATCCGATATTGAGCGGGTCTGGGTCACCTTGGGAGGTGAATGGGTGATTGATCTGTTCGATGACGGGTTTCACGGCGATTTTGACGCCGGCGACGGTTTTTATGGATTCCAATTCGATGCGCCGGCTGCGGTCGATCCATCGCCCGACAATGGTCCGCTGCGATTGCAGCTTCGGATCCATGCCAGCGACGGAAAAGGCTACACAAGCAACGCCTGGCCCCTGCTGACCGTGGATCAGTCATCCGGACTCCCCTTCACCCAACACGCTCCCTGGTGGGACCATATGGATCACATCCTCGGTACCGCACCCGATCAAGCTCCGGGAAGCCATCGCCCGTTTATCTACATGGCGGGATTTATGGATACCCGAATCACGGCCGAGGGCGGCGGCGATTTCACGCTGCTGGCTGTCACCACCGGATCAGCCCCGGTCACGGTTGTCGAACTCTATTACTACGGCCTCCCCACCGGAGTGTACCTGATGGATGACGGGCGCAACAACGATTTCAGTGCCGGCGATGGTGTGTTTGGTCTGTCGTTTCACGTCAATGCGGGTACCTTTCCCGCTGGTGACTATGCGTTGCAGTTAAGAGCGTTCGATGTGCTGGGTAATCGAAGCGATCTGTGGCCATATCTGACACTGACAGAATAGGAGACAGTATGCTGTGTGAATTCAGAACCTCACCGTTCGGTTCGTCCGAATCGGTGAGT
Organism: candidate division CSSED10-310 bacterium; assembly: GCA_016927515.1. Lineage (GTDB taxonomy): Bacteria > CSSED10-310 > CSSED10-310 > CSSED10-310 > CSSED10-310 > JAFGMN01. Next base: position 1,360 of record JAFGMN010000129.1, read on the forward strand.
CGGGATGTTGCGGAAGTCATTGAACTCATCGAATCGAGTGGTTTACCTTCGCAAACGCACGCCATGGGGACAATCGTCGAAGGGGAATGGGATGAAATCATGGACTTGATCCGGCGCTGTCATGCGTTATTACGGGAAAATCATCGGCGAGTCATTACAGACATTCACATTGATGACCGCGAGAATGCGCGGAATCGTTTGGCAGGAAAGGTGAACGCGTTGGAAGCCCATTTGGGGCGGAAGATCCGGCGATGAAGTCGCATGACAGGCATATCGAGCGGCTGTTGAAATCAGCATTTCGGAGCCGCTTGAAAGGTGGAGTGTATTTTGATGATCAGACCCGGCTACAATATGCCACTGCCGCATGTAACTACCGGGTATTTCCGCAGTGTGTCGTAATGCCACGGGATGGTGATGATGTATCGGAAGTGATCCGGATCGCCCGGGATCTCAACGTACCGGTCACACCCCGAGGTGCCGGTGCCGGTTTAACGGGCGGTTGTTTGGGTAATGGGATCATTCTCGATTTTTCTCGGTATATGAATCGGATCCTGTCCATTGATATTCAGCAGCAAACCGTAATTGTCGAACCCGGCGTCGTCCAGGGTGATCTGGACCGAGCACTGCTCCGGCACCGGTTTTTTTTTCCGCCAGACCCCAGCAGCCGCATGTATAGCACGCTGGGCGGTATGGTCGGTAACAATGCGGCCGGTCCCCATTCCGTGAAATATGGCGTCACACGAGACTATCTCCTATCGGTTTCGGCGGTGTGCGGTGACGGTGAAGAGGTCACGTTTCGAAACGACATGGAGTATGAATCGCTTCCACCCGGCCGGTTACGCTCACTGGGTGCCCAACTTTTTCCCCTGCTGCAGGCGAACGACTCACTTTTCCAGCGGTTTTTACCGAAAACGAGGAAAAATGCCAGTGGGTACCGAGTCGATCACGTACTGGAAGGCAACCGTCTCCACATCGCCAACCTGATGGCTGCTTCGGAAGGAACGCTGGGTGTCTTTACCGGGTTCGAACTTCGTATCGCACCGATGCCCGATGCGGTGGGTATGGTGCTGTTGTTTTTCGATTCCGTCGATGCCTGCTGTGAATCGGTGCCGCAGATTGCGGAAATGAATCCGAGCATGCTGGAAATCATGGAATCGACGTTTGTGGACCTGGTTCGAAAAAGTGCTTTCGATGTGGGTGTTCCGTTTCCGATGAACCTGCGATCGATGCTGCTGGTGGAATTCGATGGGCAATCCGCCGAGGAAGTCAATGACAGAATCCGGTCATTGGAGCGCTTGGTGGTGGGGCCGGGGCGGCCTGCCATGAGTTCCCGGCGTGGGATGCAGCAGGAGGAGCGTAATCGGTTGGACCGGATCCGGCAGGCGGCAAGTCCGATTTTGAATCGGTATCCGCCACCGTTCAAACCGATCAAGTTCATTGAAGACACCGTTGTTCCGGTACACCATTTACCGCGGTACATTTCGAAAATGCATGCGTTGTTCGAAATGCATGGTGTCCGGGGAGTCATTTACGGGCATGCGGGTGACGGCCACATTCATGTCAATCCGCTGATGAATACAAGCCGGTCGGACCTTGTGAAAACGATGCAGCAGATGGCGGACACAACGTATGAGCTCATCCGGGAGTTCGATGGTACATTATCCGGTGAACACGGTGACGGGCTGTTGCGAACGCCGTATCTGTCAGCATTTTTTGGACCGGCGTACGATGTGTTCAAAGAAATCAAACGCTGTTTTGATCCCGAAGGCATTCTGAATCCCGGTAAAATCGTCTCCGTTGATCACCGGCGGTTCACCGATGACATGAAGTTTCATTTTCCGCGAACGGTGAGAGCAACGGAGACGGTTCTGGACCAGGACCGTGTCACGGATGCGTTGTTTGCATGCAGCAGTTGTGGAGCGTGCCGAAACTACTGCCCGGTCTTTATCGCATCGGGGGATGAACGAACGACCCCGCGGAGCAAGGCGAATGTACTGACTCGCATGATCAGCACTGACTTTCCAGCGGAAAACGATCTTATCGGGGTCGCCCACAAGCAGGTTTTCGATCATTGCATTCAATGCGGAACATGCCTTACTGAATGCCCGTCGGGCGTCAACATCCCCTTATTGATGGAGCTGGCTAAAAATGTCAGTATCGATCACAATGGTATGGCCATCCAGGACCGCGTACTGTCCGAAACCGGGTTCTCCGTCGACGCAGCCCGCATACTTCCGAAGCTCAGCAATGCATTACTTGAAAACCGGGTGGTACGGAAAGCACTGGAATTGACCCTGGGACTGGATTCCCGCCGCAAATTAGCACCGTTCACCGACATCGAATTGAGCAGCCTTGTCCCAGAGATGACACAACCGGCCGGCCGAAAAATTGTGTATTTTCCGGGATGCACAGCAGAAGCCAATGATCCATGGGGTGAAGGTGCCAGTATCTTGGCCGTGCTCAGCCATCACGGGTATTCACCATTCATTCCCGATCTCGAATGCTGCGGCATCGCCGGCATCACAATGGGGCGGCTGGATCGCATCCGGCCTCAAGCTGCCCGGAACATCGCTCTGCTGCATGAAATGACCCGGGGGGGCATGATGATTGTCACAGGTTCACCCAGTTGCGCCATGGCGCTTCGTCACGAATACCCCGAATTGATGGAGACCAGTACCGCTCGGGAAGTAGCTGATCGCGTGCGGGATATACATGAGCTGCTTGTAGAATTACTCAGTAACGGCCGGTTGGATTCCCGGTTTGAACCGGTGCGTATGAAGATCGCCGTCCACCAACCATGCCATGCCCGGGCCATGGGTGCCGGGCAGTATCCCGCCCGGCTGCTCGAACTGATTCCCGGTTTGACGGTCCATCGCCTCGAACCGCGGTGCTGCGGCATGGCGGGAACGTTTGGAATGAAGAAAAAGAACCTGGATTTTTCGTTCCGAATCGGAGACCGTTTATTCCGTGAGATCAAAGCTATCAAACCGGATCTCGTCGCGACGGCCTGCGGTACATGCCGGATTCAAATTGAGGCGGCGACCGGAATCGATACCGTGCATCCGATTTCCCTGCTGGCGGAAGCGTACGGGTTGATGCCTGCGCGGTTCGGCCTGCTGAAGAATGTCAAGGTCTGAATCGACAGTGATCAGTCGTCATCCTCTCCTGCACTGAGCATCAACTCCGCAATTCCGGATGTCGCCAACTGCCGTTCGATCACCTGAACGGAGTCATATCGGTCATCAGGCTCTTTCTCCATGCATTTCAACACCAGATCGTTCAGCCAGACCGGGATTTCCGGATTCAATTCAATGGGTGGGACCGGTGGTTTTTCCACCTGATCGACCAGGATCTGGAAGGAATCGGTATTGGCAAACGGGGGTTTCCCCGTGCATGCTTCATAGAGGATGGTTCCAAGCGAGTAAATATCGCTGCGGGGATCGGTGGGTTCACCCTTCGCCTGCTCCGGGCTCATGTAATCCGGTGTCCCGACAACGAACTCCGAGTTGGTTTCCATCGCGCTTTCCATGACAGTCGCGATGCCGAAGTCCACCAGTTTCACAATGCCTTCATCATTGATCAGGATGTTTTGCGGTTTGATATCCCGGTGAACGATGCCACGCCGGTGAGCGGCCCAAAGCCCCCGACAGGCCTGGGTCATGATCGGTATGATCTCATCCGCTTTCAGTATCTTCTTCGCTCGGATGATCGCCTTGAAATCCCGGCTATGAAAAAACTCCATTGATATATAAAGGTGGTTTTCGAGTTTTTCAAAATCATACAGCTGAATGACATTTTCATGGTGCACTTTTCGCGCCAAGGTTACTTCTCGCTTGAACCGCTGGACCATCTCCTGGTTATTCACATACTTGGATTTCAACAGTTTTAATGCAACTTCGTTGCTGAGTTCCCGATCGAGCGCTCGGTACACTTCCCCCATCCCGCCGGAACCGACTTTCTCTTTGATGATGTACCGGTTGGCAACCAGCCGACCCGGCGCGAACTGGTGGGGAATTGTTGTCGCATCATCTTTGTGTTCTTCGCTAAGCAGCTTAGAGAGCCGGTCGAGGCGTTCTCTGACATCTTTGTAATCGATATCGTAGGCAGACAGCTCTTTAAATATTCTATGTGCTTGATCGTACTGGCCCCGGGAATCGAAGGAGCATGCCAGTTCGTATTTCGTTTCCTGGTTTTCGGTGGAAACGTTTTCTTCGACCAGGAATTTCAGATACTGATCGTAGGCTAGTTCGAAATTGCCCCGACGGAGAAAGGCCAGGCCAAGGGCGTTACGAACGGATGGTACGCGGTCACCTTGTCCCCATGACCGTTGCAGCACGCGGATTGCGTCCTCGAGATTCCCCAACTCCATAAAAATTGTGCTGGCTTTTAACGGTTCACCGGCTTCGGCATATAAATGGGCTGCTTTCTCCCGCTCTCCGATTTTTTCTCTCAATTCCGCGGCCCGGCCGGGATATCCTGTTTTTTCAAGGAGAATGGAAGCTTTCAACCAGTTTTTCGTTTTCAGAAACATGTCGATTGCTTTTCGGCTATTGTTTGCCAGATGATACAGTTCTCCGGCACGACTGTACTCTCCGGCATTTTCATACGCTTCCGCTGCGAGTTGGTATTCACCCAATTCATCCGCCAGCCGGGCTGCCCGGGCATATCGGCGATCTTTTAACAGGCTCTGGATTTTCAGAATTCCGGCCCGGTGACTTTTCCCGAGTTCTTCGTAAACACAGGCCGCCGATTCCAACTGACCGGCTTTTTCGAGATACATGGCTGCCGTTTTTAGATCCCCGGTCTGCTTACACAGTTCGACCGCCTTGTCGACTTCATCTGATTGGAAATAAAATCGGGCCGCAAGATCGGGTCGCTCGATCTGTTCATAGGCTTTTGCCAGCATCATCGTCAATTCGCGCCGCGTTTTCTGAAGTGATGTCTGGGGAGAGTCCGTTTTGAACGCCAGATCTTTCAGCTCTTTTTCGAGGCAGGCGGCTCCCCGCTTGTAATTACCCCGCTCGATATACAACTCCCCGGCACGCCGATGATTTCCGGCCCGTTCGTACATGACAGCCGCATCCGTGATAGCTCCGGATTTATCAAACATTTCCGCGGCCAGAAGCGGAAATCCCGCACGTTTATACATGTCAGCAGCTTTATAGTATTCATTCGTTTGCTTGAACAATTCGGCTGCTTTTACGAACTGGTTCGCTTTAACAAAACATGCGGCGGCATCGGCAAGGCGTCCCATCCGCTTGAGAAGCATCGCCGCACGGTCATACGCCCGTGCTTTCTGGTACATTTCCAGAGCCTTATCGTATGCGCCAGCATCCTGGTACAGATCACCAGCACCCTGAAAATCCCCTCTTCGAGCCAGTTTTTGGGCCAGACGCTGATACTTCACATACGTTATCTCCAAACAACGAACATACGAATACTGTATAAGCCATTCGATGGTCATAATTCAAGAATCTCTTCTCTTCATTTTGGATCGGCATTCTGTTAGGTTATCTGGATAGAAGTTGCCAGTTTATCGGGGAGAAATCGTATCATGCCGGCCAATCTGACACCGCAATTCAAAACAGCCGAAGCACGGTTTAAAAGTGCCCGGACGGTCGAAGAAAAAATTGACGCTCTCGAAGAAATGTACCGAACGATTCCGAAACACAAAGGCACCGAAAAGATGTGTGCGGACATCAAACAACGTCTGTCCAAAGCCAGGCAGCAAAAGGAACAGGCTGCCCGATCGGGTAAGAAGGGTGTTTCCTACCATATTCCGAAGGAAGGAGCCGTGCAGGTCACCCTTGTGGGAGCTCCCAATAGCGGAAAATCGACGCTGCTCAACGGATTGACCCGTGCCGAGGCTGCTGTGGGCGACTACCCTTACACCACCCAGAAGCCACAACCGGGAATGATGATCTGGGAAAACACGCGGATTCAGTTGATCGATCTGCCCTCTCTCTCCACCGAGTTCTTCGAC
>JAFGMN010000130.1 GCA_016927515.1 candidate division CSSED10-310 bacterium
CCCCCCCCATCACCCTCTCCGGCATTCCCGGGTCCGCTTCCATCGCCTTGAAGCATCACATCCGCATATCGATCCACCGGGAGGGTCCGCCACGGTTCCACGTGTGAACCGCGAATGCGATACACAGTAATTGGGGGCCGATAATCTCCTTGGGCTGTAAACCGGGCGGATCCATCCAGTCCCAGGACATCCGACTCCGATACCCACCGGTCACGCAGATGTGGTCGGAAGCGGATGCCGGAGTCAACGGCCTGAATGATCAGGTAAACGGCTTCATAAGCGCGAAGAGAGAAGGCGTCTGCATTCTCACCGAACCGCACGGCATATCGCTCCCCGATGTTACGTCGCGCGCCGTGGGTGGCCGGGTAGGAAGAAACGAAAAAACTGCCTTCCAGCGTTGTTCCGGCAATGGTTAGGAGACGCGGGTCGTCCCAAGCGCCGATGCCGGCGATGGTCGGGGTCAGTATTTCGCGATAGCGGATCTGACCGGCGATGACCGATGCCCGTTCTGCATTGTCGGGGATTAGGATTACGTCCGGTTCAAGCGAATCCAGGCGGCTCAACAGGACCTGGATACCGGTCAAATCGTCGGAGTAGGCGATGGTGGCGAGCAATTCGGCGTGTTCTTCCCGAATAACCGTTTCCAGAACTCGAGCGGCCTGACGCCCGTAATCGATATCCGGATACAGGCAGACCCATCGGGTCATACCGTAATCGCGGACGGCAAAACGAATAGCCTGGGCCAGTTCGACATCCGGGGACGGGAAGAGGCGGAAAGCCCAGGGTGAGTATCCGATGATCGAATCGTCGGGACATCCGGGGGTAATCAGCGGCACCCCCAGTTCGGTGCATCGATCCATCAGGGCCAATGTTTCCTGGCTCCGGATCGGACCAACAACGGCGAGGACGCGTTCATCAATCGCGAGGTTGTCGAATGCTTCGACGATCGCTGGTCCGGCTGGCCCCGTATCCCGCAGCAATAAAGTGAACGGGATCGACCCACCGGCTGCCTGATAGTCGAAAATGGCTTGCTGTGCGCCCCGGTAGACACTCTGACCGATCGCGGATAGGGGACCGGATACCGGGACGAGAATACCGATTTTCTCTGGAAAAACGCGGCTCATGGCGTCAATATCTGCGATCTTATCTTCGATTTCCCGTGTATAGGTGGGATACGCTCGTTTGAGATTGTTCAGGAAATCCGTTGCTTCATCGATCTTACCGGACCGCTGCAGCCGGTCAACGATTTCGAAGCGGATAAGCAGTCCGCCGAAGCCGGAGCCGATTTGTTCCCGAAGCTGTTGCAGCGTAGCGTCTGGTATGTCGCTGGCCAGGAGATGCATCGATGATTCCAGAATACGGGGATCGGTCAGGAACAGCGGTTCCGTGAGGACACGAAGAATCGCGTCAACGGGTCGCCCACGCTGAGCATCGAGAGCAACCAATTCGGACATAGCGGCAAATCGATGGGGATGATCCGAATGAACCAGGGATTCCAGTGTATGGATGGCCGGCTCGATGTTACCGGTTCGGGCGAAAGCGATACCGGTGATGAAAGCCAGATGTCCCGTTTCGAATGGGTCCAGAGATTCCGAATGCTGACCGGTGAAAGACAGGACTCGGGTCCAGTCGGCGGAAGCGAACGCCGCTCGAGCGATGTGATACCGGGCTCGATAGAGCGGCAGGTGGGGCGGTTCGGGATCACTCGACAAGAGGTGAATGCACTGCTCCAGTTGAACCACCGTGTCCACGGTGTCCACAGTGTCGATCAGGGAGAGGGAATCCCGGATCGACAGCCCGATCAGCTCGATTTGCGCTGCGATTTTCCACGGAGACTGGAGTGTGCTATTGGCGGCGTTAGCGAAGTGATCGGCTGCGGTGATGCGGGTTCCGGACCGGAGCATGATCAAACCCAGGCGGTAGTTTGCCTCGACAGCTTCGGGGGATGATGGATCGGATTGGATAACAGCAGTGTAAATCCGCTGGGCATCCTGAGGTCGGTCGGATTCTATGGAAACGGTTTGATTCACAGGGATTGATCGCGATGGGTTCAGGCAACCGGCCAGGAAGGTAAAGAAACCGAAAAGGAAGCAGACAATGAACGGAGAATCAATAAAGCGGGTAGTTTTTGCGAATATCATAACATCTCCCTGATCGTCCGGTATAGCTATCAAATGTGTGAAAGCGGGAAACGCTGTCATGGAGACAGTGAATCCCCCCGGAATCCGATTCGGATGATATCAGATTGGTATTCATGCGGCCAGTCTGTTGATTTATTATCTGATTCCAGCGATCATCACATGGATCGGTATGCCGCGATCGGTGTATTGTTGTTTCAGATGATCCTCCGCGCGGGTTGAAGGCGGTATTTTGAGAGACCGTGAAGGGGGGTTGAACGGAGTCCCTGCGGTCTTTCAGAAAAACATCGGATGGTAATTGACAACCGTTTTTTTTTCTCTTAATGTAACCAGTTAAATTGGCGGTTGCCGTTTTGGGTAGTGCCAATGAGAGGAGAGGAACGCGCGCAACGATGTTAAAGGGATGGGAAATAGCCATACGAAGAACATCGGACTGCCATTATCGGCGGGTTCGATTGAGTCGGGCTGCGGTCATTACCGGTGTGATTATCATGGGGGTTTTAGCCGGAGTTACTGGATGGCAGGGCGTCAGTCTGTATCAGTATAAAGCGATTGCTGGGGATCGTGATGGGATTAAGAAGCAGCTTGCTGAGCGGAATGCGCAGTTGAGTTTTTTTGCCGAGCGGATGAGCAGTGTTCGTGCGGAACTCGCTTCGATTCGCCGTTTGAGTCATAATGTGGAGCAGAAGTTGGGCCGGGGTGAAATTGCACCGGAGGGTGGACTGGGTGGTGCCATCAAGAAGACTCTGGACCGTGATGCCAAACGGTTGACGTATTTCAATTACGAGAATGAATTCTTGGACGATATGTGGACGGAGATGGAGGAATTGGAGGCGGAAGCTCGGTTGGAGCATGACCGGACGGTCTTGCTGACTCGGTTTCTGGAGACCCGCAGCGGTCTCATTTCAGCTTTACCGTCGATCCGGCCGATCAACGGGGGATTTGTTTCTTCGCCTTTCGGTCGGCGGCGCGATCCGTTTTCCGGTTCGATGAAGATGCATACGGGGATTGATCTCGCCCACAGTACAAATGTGCCTGTATATGCCACGGCTGATGGTGTTGTCACGCAGGTCAAACGGAGTCCCACCTACGGGAAAGTGGTCGGGATTTACCACGGTTTCGGCGTGTACACGCTGTATGCACATCTTAACCGGCAGGATGTTAAACCGGGGGATTGTGTCATCAGCGGCCAGCAGATCGGTCTTCTCGGCAATACCGGCCGGTCCACACACCGCCACCTGCATTATGAAGTCCGGATCGAAGGCCGTCCCGTCAATCCATATTATTTTATGCCCAGTTCTTCCTCCGAAAAAAACTGAACTCCACAAATGGCTCCGTACACCCGTGGTGACCCTTGCATGTGATGAGGGGGACGGTTTTTTCCGGCCGGAAAGATGGAGAACGAAAGAGGAGGCGCTGTTTTTCATGTCATTTTTTGATTTGATCTGGAAGATATTTCCGTCGGCAAATGATCGTGCCATCCGCCGGATCGACCCACTGGTTCATCAGATTAATGATCTGGAATCGACGGTTCAGGCACTGGATCATGATGCTATCCGATCACGGATTGCAGATATTCGGATTCAGATTGAACAGGGGATGAGTTTGGAATCCGCATTGCCGGATGTTTTTGCCCTGGTGCGAGAAGCATCTCGACGCGTACTGAATATGCGCCACTTCGATGTGCAGTTGATCGGTGGAATTGTCTTGCATGAGGGCAAGATCGCCGAAATGAAAACCGGTGAAGGGAAAACGCTCGTCGGGACGTTACCGGTGGTTCTCAATGCATTGACCGGAAAGGGTGTTCATGTCGTTACGGTCAATGATTACCTTGCCGCACGCGATGCTGATTGGATGGGGCAGATCTACCGATACCTCGGGCTCACTGTCGGCGTTATTCGTGCTGATTATGATCACGTGGCGCACTACAAGGCGTATCGTTGCGATATAACGTACGGAACAAACAGCGAATTCGGTTTCGATTATTTGAGAGACAACATGAAGATCGACATCCGCGAATTCGCTCAGCGTTCTCACTACTACGCCATCGTCGATGAGGTGGATTCTATTTTGATCGACGAAGCCCGGACGCCCCTGATCATCTCCGGCCCCAGCGAGGACGCGACGGATCTGTACCGGCGTGTGGACGGTGTCATTCCTGCGCTTCGCAAGGATATCGATTACACCGTGGACGAGAAAAGCCGCACCGCATCGTTGACAGATGACGGCGTAGCGCATTGCGAGCGGATAATGAACATCGATAACTTGTATGATCCTCGAAACATGACGGAGTTGCATCATCTGAACCAGGCTCTCCGAGCCCATACGCTCTTCAAACGTGATGTGGAATACGTTGTCAAGGACGGCCAGATCGCCATTGTGGATGAGTTTACCGGGCGGTTGATGCCGGGACGCCGTTGGTCTGATGGTCTGCATCAGGCGGTTGAAGCGAAGGAGAAAGTTCCGATTCAGAGCGAGAACCAGACAGTAGCAACGATTACGTACCAGAATTATTTCAGGATGTACGATAAGCTCGCGGGAATGACGGGAACGGCATTGACGGAGGCGGCAGAATTTGCAAATACATACAAGCTCGATGTGATCTGTATTCCTACCAACCAACCCCTCATCCGGGATGAATATCCTGATATTGTCATGAAAACTGAAAGAGAAAAATTCAACCGTGTTGTGGAGGATATCGAGAAATTGCATGCAAAGGGTCGACCGATCCTGGTCGGTACCATTGCCATTGAGAAATCGGAAAAGCTATCCCGGCTGCTAAAGCAGAAGAAAATCCCACACAATGTTCTGAATGCCAAGCATCACGCCCGTGAGGCTGAAATCATTGCTCAAGCCGGGCGTAAGGGTGCGGTGACGATTGCAACGAATATGGCCGGTCGTGGAACGGATATTCTGCTGGGCGGAAATCCCGAGTTTCTTGCGCGCACTGACCTGATGTCGCTCGGTGTAATGGAGGAGAGTCCGGAATACCCGAACCGTTATGCTGAGATGCTGCAGAAGAAGAGGGAACAGACGGACCGGGAGCACGCGGAGGTGGTCGAAGCGGGTGGTCTTCACGTTCTTGGCACCGAACGCCACGAATCACGTCGAATCGACAACCAGTTGAGAGGTCGCGCAGGCCGTCAGGGTGATCCCGGATCGAGTTGTTTTTATCTTTCTCTCGAGGATGATCTGATGCGTATTTTTGCTCCAGAACGAATTGCGGCGATCATGGAGCGTCTTGGGATGGAAGAAGGCCAGGAAATCACGCATCCCATGATTACCCGGGCCATCGAGAGTGCTCAGAAAAAGGTCGAACAACACCATTTTGCCATGCGGAAAAATCTCCTTGAATACGATGACGTGATGAACCGTCAAAGGGAAATCCTGTATACGCAGAGAAACGAGGTTCTGGCCAAGGGTGATGTGCGCGAGATGATCGAACAGATGATCAGCGATGTGGTAGAAAGTATTCTGGAGCAGCATATTGAGCCGAAGACGCATCAGGAGCAGTGGAATTTCGATGGGATCCAGACGGCGTTGCGTAATCAGTTCAATGCTGTGCCGTCTTTGGAGCATCCGGCGGGGGATTACTGGGAAGAGGAGAGTTTTCTTGAGTATTTGATTGAGGAGTATCGTGCTTTGTACGCCCGTCGGCGTGAGGAAACGGATGCCGAGTTAATGCATTGGTTCCAGCGTATCGTATTGTTGGATCATATTGATTCCAATTGGAAACACCATTTGTTGAACATGGATCATTTGCGGGAAGGCATTGGGCTTCGGGGTTACGGCCAACGGGATCCATTGACGGAGTATAAGCGTGAGGGATTTACGTTATTTGACGAAATGGTTCACAACATCAAGGTGGAGTCGGTTCGGGCGTTGTTTTTTCATCGGCCGGTGATTGCCGAGCCGTCCCGGCGTCAACCCATGCGGAATGTGCGTGAATCGCATGGGCCGATGCCGGTGGCTCAAAGCCCGCGCAATCGGCCGCTCGATGAGACTGCGGCGGAGGATCACCCGGTGGTGACGGTACGGCGGACTCATCCAAAAGTTGGGAGGAATGATCCATGCCCATGCGGGAGCGGGAAGAAATACAAAAAGTGTTGCGGGGCGTAAGTGACGGATTGGCAGATCGGCCCCGCGTGTCTCGTCCGTTGAGGATAGCGGGAATTCAGTGTGCTGCCGGTACGTCGCGCGAGGAAAACATCAAGCGGATCGGGATTTTTGCCGGTACAGCGATGGAGAGTGGTGCGCGGGTAATTGTGTTCCCGGAGTGTTTTTCACTGCCTTGGATGCATACGATGGAACCGGGTGCATACACCGTTCTTGCCGAACCGGTACCTGGGCCGTCGACGGAACCCTTTATTCGCATGGCGGCGGCTCGGGATGTTTTTTTTGTTTGCCCGGTTTTTGAGCAGGAGAATGGATCCCGGTTCTTTTCAGCTGTGGTTATTGGTCCGGAAGGCGTGATGGGGGTGTACCGAAAGGTGCAACCCGCTCAGGTCGCATATTGGGAAGAACGCCAGATGGTGAACCCGGGAGATGTCTACCCGGTTTTCGATTTGGGTTTCACCCGGATTGGCATTCTGATGGGATGGGATCTTTTTTTCCCGGAAGCGGTCCGCATCCTGGCGCTCCAAGGTGCGGAACTGATCATCGCTCCCACTGCCTCCGCCATGGCGTCGCAAAGACGCTGGATACATGTGCTGGCTGGGCACTCCATTTGCAATGGGTTGTTTATTTTCCGTATAAACAGGTGCGGCACGGAGAACGGGCTACCGTTTTATGGAGAGAGCTTTTGTGTGGATCCTTTTGGCGAGCCGATTGGTGAACCGGTGTTTCACCGTGATGCCGTTCTTCTGGTTGACATTGATCTTGAGGATGTCGCGCGTGCACGGGGAGAATTCGCTTTTCTTGTTGAGCGGCGGCCCGATTTATACGGGGCTTTGACACGAACCGGGGAATTGAACAATGAATCTGAATGATGTGACGGTGGTTTTATTCGATCTGGACGGCACGCTCACTGACTACGAGGCGGGCTGTACTACGGGACTGAAAGCAGCGTTAAACATCTTCAATGGTCAGGCTGAGCGGACGATACCTTGGGATGTTTTTGAAGAAGCCTATCAAGCGGTCATCGAAGCCGAGGCCGTCTGGTCAAGCCGGTCGGGATTCAAGGTTCCGGCCCGGGAAAATCGAGTCCGCCGATTCCGTATGATTTTTGACGGCTTGGGAATCCCTCCCGGACCCGTATTAACCGAGATGGCCGATGCGTACGGTCTCGGGCGTATCTCCGGCACACGGTTGATGACCGGAGCCCGGGAGGTGTTAGACTATCTGGTCGATAAATACCGGCTGGGTGTTATCACGGAAGGTGCAGTGGATACTCAGATGGAGCAATTGAAAGCTCAGAAAATCGAAGGGTATTTCGAAACCATTGTCATCTCCGGTGCGACTCCGTGGCATAAACCTGATCCCGACTTATACCGGTATGCCATGACCCGGCTGAAGGTCGCTCCTGAAAATATCATCATGGTCGGCGACCGGCTGGATTGGGATATCAAACCCGCCAAAGAACTGGGTATGCAGACGATTTTTCTGGATCCCAAACCCGTTTTGATTGAATCAAATCAGGCATCTCTATATGCTGACACTGTTATTTCCGATTTAAACCAGTTGAAAACCATGCTATAGGTAGTTCAACGCTAACGGTAGGATTTTCATGGCATTAAGCGGCAGTTTCACCAGTATGAGTCCTTCAGACCTTCTCCAGATGTTGGCCTGGGGGTCGCAGACCGGTCTGCTCGCATGCATGCGGAATGACGATCACCGCCACATCTTCCTGGAGTCCGGAAATGTTGTGGGTGTCAGTTCCTCACAATACAAGGATCGGCTGGGAGCCCTATTGTTGCGTTTAGGACACATAACCGATGAGCAGTTCAATAAAATTTTTGGAAAGCAGGCGTCGAACGGGCGGCCCTTGGGTGAAATTTTCAAGAGCGAGAATTTGCTGTCCGAAAAGAATCTGGAACAGGCACTGATTCACCAGGCGGAGGAAATCATCTACGATGTGGTTTCCTGGCACGAAGGTGATTTTGCCTTTGAAGAACGGCAGTTGACCGCCGAGGAACGTCGGATCAATCCCGTCGTGATTTCCAGCCTTCTTCTCGAAGGTGCACGCCGGATGGATGAAATCAAACGGGCGCGGGAAACATTGGATGATGCTGACATGGTGCTGCGAACAGTTCATGATATCGATATGGAATCTCTGGTCGTAACACGCCCTCAACGAACGCTGCTCAATGCACTGAATGCGCCGATGTCACTGTCAGAAGTGTTCAAAATGGTCAACGAATCGGAATACGATATCCTGACATCGTTGACCCGATTGATGGAAGAAGGGTACATCGAAGAAGACGTAGCGGCAACGGAATTGCGTCGGGAAGAACACGAAAAGATCCTCAAACTGCTGGATTTGTCACGGGTGATGGAGGAGAAGGGGTGGTTTCACGAAGCGCTGAGCAACATTGAGGGCTTGCTGAACCGAGAGCCGAATCATCTGGTGGGTAACGAAATGAAAACCCGCCTTAAGCAGGAAATCATCGGTCAGGCTCACCTTGTATTCCCTTCCATGAACGAGATTCCGGCGGTTCGCCACTCGGTTGCTGCTGTCAGCGTGGATAAACTGCACTTCAGCCCCCGGGAAGGTTTCGTCTTCTCTCGGATCGATGGGCAGACTGATATCCGGAATCTGCGCTACCTGACCGGTTTGCCGAAAGATGATCTCTATATCATTCTCCATAAATTCATTCGCATGGGCCTGATTTATCTCGACGAAAAGACGCAGAAAACCCGGTCCCGCAGAGTATAACCGGGGGGATATGAAAAAGTTATCCCCTATCCTGCTGAATCGAATCATTGTTGCCCTGTCCCTAGCGATCTTTTTGGTTGGGGCCATGGATTACTGGTTTTTTACGGTCGAGGATGCGTATATATCGTTTCGGTATTGTGATCATATGCTGCAGGGGCGTGGTCTTGTTTTTAATCCCGGTGAGCCCGTAGAAGGCTATACGAATTTTCTTTGGATCATGACCATTGCCCTGACGCGTTTAGCCGTTCCATTTCCGCTTGCGGCCAAGCTCCCCGGTTTCATTTTCGGCATGGCTCTCATCCTGATGTTGGGGCGCTGGCGCATGGATACGAAGACGTATTCATGTGCAGGACCCCTTGCTGCGCTTTTGACCGCCGCTTGTCCGGGAGTCCAGATGTGGGCGGTAGCTGGATTGGAAACCATCCTATTCTCGTTGTGTATCACCGCCGGATTTTTGTCGGCAGCTCGAACCACGCTGTCAGCTCGCATGATCAGCGGATTATTGTTCGGATTAGCCACCTTGACTCGGCCGGAGGGGATTTTGTTTTTCGGAGTATTCCTGGTTGTCGAACTCGTCCCATTCCCAGGACGGAAACAGGCCATCGGTGCAGCGGTTGCAGGATTCTGTCTGGTTGTCATTCCGCATCAGATTTTCCGAGTCATATATTACC
>JAFGMN010000131.1 GCA_016927515.1 candidate division CSSED10-310 bacterium
ACCCTGGCAGGAGCCGGCATCGATGTATGGTATAATTATTCCCCAGATCTTATCGATGGAAAAAAATACCCGTATACCCTACCATTTCATACGCTTGATTCGGTCATCCTGTCACCCCATCGAGGGGGGTCCCCGCTGGCACGGCCAGACCGATACACCGACGTCATCGAAAACATCAAACGGTTCATCCGAAGTGAACCCCTGCTAAACCTCATCAATCTCGACCGGGGATACTGACCCGCGTCATCCACCACGGATCGACGTGATTATCGCACGGCGACTCCGTTCTTCCAGCGAGATGTAAACGGCCACCCGGTGACGACGTCCCGACGATGCTTCAGCCACGACCCATTGCCCCTTTACCGCGCCGGGATTGGCTTCGGCAGTGAAGGATATCGGCCGGTACCGGCGGAAAAGATTGCGCAACAAGGCCATAGCCTGGTCTTTGGAATACGTCCCTGGATTGATTCCCAGCACAGGGATGGCAAGATGAATCCGACCCTGGTCAGGCAGCAGCCCAGCCAACCCATCCACCTGACCCGATTGAAACGCCTGCTGAAGACCCGGCGGAATTGCGGATTCCTGCGCACAAATACCGACAGAAAACCACCCCGCAATCCCCATCAGAATCACCGCATACCACCTGTTCCAACCGGCTCTCACCATCCCCGGTCTCCCCGTCCACCCTGTCCAGCACTCCATCAAACAACACGCCGACATCCGGAAACGTTCCGGTTTGTCAGGCGATCATTCGATCAATATACTCAGTCAAATCACCCAAAGCACAGGTGTAACTGCCGTATTCGTTGTCATACCAGCCGAAAATCTTCGCATGCGTCACAGGGAAACTGATCGGTTTCGTCATCGTGATTCCCTGCGAAGCCATGATTTCCGGCGGGATTTCCACGAAACCCGTCCGCGTATGCGTGTCGTTGCCTTCAATCACAACAGCCGCCCGGACACCAATCAAATCCGCGCTGACATTTTGCTTGACGGAAAACAGCAACTGACCCTTCTGCGATCCATGGGCCGCCCGTTCATATATCCCGTTGATAAACGCCCGATTAATCACCGGCTCACCCATGGCATCCACCGGCGTATGAAATGTCATATTCAGATTGACTACGGAAACCGTACTGGTCGGAATCCGCACACTGTCAGCCATGAATCCCACCCGCTTGATTTCCGGCAATACCTTCTCCAACGCCTTCGCTGCACCGGTCGTCGACAGGATAATATTATTCAGGATCGATCGGTTTTTCCGCAGATCCGTCGCCTTGGTCTTGGCCACGGTATCCAGAACGCTCTGTGTATTAGTTGCCGCATGTATCGTGGACATCGACGCCGTCAGGATTCGCGATGTTTCCTCTGTTTCCAGCAATGGCTTGATCATGTGCGCCAGGCCGGTGGTCGTACAGCTTGCCGCGGATATAACCCGGTGCCGCCCCGGACGATACTCCGTATGATTGATTCCATAGATCATCATCGTTGTGTCATCCGGTTCCGGACGGGATTTATCCTTGATTTTAAACGGCGCGCTATTAATGACAACCTTGGCACCCGCTTCGAGATGCCCCCGGATGCTTCCCTTGGCATCATCCGCCGGGACCGTTGGATCAGTAAACACACCGGTCGTATCGACCACGAGCTGAACCCCCTCCCGCCGCCAGGCAATATCCCTGGGATTCCGTGCTTCCTGAAGAATTTTAACCTGTTTTCCGAACATAGTGAGCAGACCGTGATCGGCATCGACGATGGAAACATCCAGCGTACCGCTTAAACCATACAGAAACTTCTGGATCGGTCCGTATGTGGAATCCGTGACAATGCTTTGAACAACATCGTCCAGACCCGATCCAACCGCACGGCCGAGGTTGATAACGATGGTGTCGAAGTATCCCCGGTGAAGGTGGTGCCATAGGGTCAATTTGCCAATTCGGCCGGCGCCGTTGATTCCAAGAACTTTCTTGCCGCTCTCAACTGACATCGCATTCCTCCTTGAAGCATGATCCAGGGTTAAGGCAGCTCCAGCGGAGCCGCCATGCCGATGGGATAGTTGCCTTTATATATATGTCCGGATCGTCCATCGATCGCAATTCGGTCGCCGGGACGGAGTTCGACGCCATTGATCAAGCATCGCTTCTCCTTCTCGAGAACCGTCAATACCCGGCAGTTTACCACACAGGTCTTGCCGAGTCGAACCGCGGTCACCGCCGCATGTGACGCCGCACCGCCCCGGGCTGTCAACAGCCCGTCGCATTCGAATATCATGCCGATATCATCGGGAACCGTATCAGGGCGCACCAGAATCCGGTTTGCGTCCGGGCACTCCCGCCCAAACCGCGCAATGTCGGCTTCGTCGAAAACCAACACGCCGTTCATCGCACCCTTACTGATTCCAATACCCACTCCAAGAAAATGATCCCGGATACTAATGTCCCGAAAAACCGGGATTTCATCATCACGACCCCAGGAATGATCCCGGGTTTGCAAAATATAAAGGTGTTCCTTTCGGCTCGACTCAAACGTGAATTCGATCTCCTGATGGCCGAACCCGTGCCGCATGATCAACTCATTGGCTCGGCTCAGCAGCGACGCGTAAATTTCCGGAAAATCCTTTTCCAGGGAAACATCTTTTCCCTGCTTTCCCTGCGGCGAACGCTGGCGTTGCCGCTCGGAAATCGGCAGGGTGTGAACAAGTCCCGCCACGACATCTTCTCCCTGGCTGCACATGGTAAAATCCCCGAACAGGAATACTCCAGGTTCATTGACTGCCGGATCATGGGTAAAGACAACGCCGGTGCCGGAATCATCGTTGATATTTCCAAGCACCATCTGTTGAATGATGACAGCAGTGCCCCAGTCGGCAGAAATCTGGAGACGTTCGCGGAAAATCTGAGCGCGTCGTGTATTCCAGGAGTCCATGACAACCATGATGGCCTGCATCACCTGTCGAAACGGGTCTTCCTCGAACTTGAGACCATGCTCCACCAGAATATCCTTGTATGCCAGCGCAATAGTTCGCATCTGCGCTGGAGTGAACATGATTTTTTCTTGCACTCCATATCGTTGTTTGAAATATACAATAACCGAATCGAACTCATCTCGCGAAATGCCGTATGACATCCCCCAGCTTTGGAGAAACCGGCGATAGCAATCCCACGACGTCCATCCATAGTTCTTTTGATGGCTTAACAACTCCACGATATGGTCATTCATTCCGACATTGAGAAACGTGTTCATCGCGCCGGGCAACGAAATAGCGGCCCCCGACCGGACCGACAACAGCAAGGGATTGTGGGGGTCACCAAACCCCTTGCCGGTGATCTGCTCCAATTCCCCAATCCGCCCTTTAACCAGTCGGAACACTTCTCTGGACATCTCCGGATACCGGGAAATCGCCACACGCCGACGAAACATCTCCGTCGTCAAAATAAAACCGGGCGGCACCGGAAACCGGTACCCATACAGCCGTTTCAGGAAATACCCTTTAGCGCCCAGGAAGATCTGGCTATCCAGCATGTGGTTGGACTGGTAGATGGGACTGGACATCAGGTCGGGATCGTACGTCATAACGCTGTCGATAATTTCCGGCGTCAGGTTGTTCACCATGCGGTTCAACGTATCGAGAATTCGAGCGATCGTATTGTCCAGACGGGATACGAGAAATGCCGTCATCAGCCGTTCGCGGAAAAACATCTCGGCCCGACCGTGGAGTTCTTTCAGTTCTGTCGGTCCAGGTGCTTCATCATGTGTTGTATAATATTGTCGGAGCAGTGCTTCGCGGAGAATTTTATCGAATGGTCGAATAAAATGGGTTTGGATGATTTGGCGAACATTCCGCATCATGAACTGAAACAGGTTCACATACTGCTGAATACTGAACGATGTCGTGCTAAGGCTATAGTACAGCATGCGGATATTCGTATTGAAGCCTTCGTGGACAATCCCTGTCAGCCGGAGGCCTTTCTGGTAATGACTGAGAACCTGAGCAATGCGCCGGAGCGTCCAGGCGCTGATGTAGCGCAGGTTGATCTGGGTCATGGCCTGATCCATGAGTTTTGACGCGAGATTTTCAATCCGGAATGTCAAGCCCAGGGCCTCGAGTTTGGGTTCGTGATATCGGCCGTACATCGATGGAATCCCGACGGCGATGTGCCTTTTCTGGTAGATGGATTCGCTGGGTTTTCCCGGTTCGGGGTGAACGATGATCTTGCGAAGGTATTGAAGAAGGCTGAAAACAAAGTGCAGGGCGGCGTCCGGATTCCCTTTCTCCAGCAAGCTTTCCAACCGGTCCGCCTTCTGTCGTGTCGGCGGGAAATGTTTAAGCTTATCGATGATTTGATGATCGTCCAGCGTGTATTTGTCCCGCAGAGCTTGGTACAGCTCGATCAGGCGAACAGCCCTGAATCCGTCCAGCGGCTGCGCCTCAACCACCGGAATCGATGCCAGATGCGCTTCCACTTTTTCGGGATCCAGCAACAGCGCTTTTTCCGGTGTGACAGAAAACGCGGAGCATATCTCACCGAATGCCCGCTGCACCGGCTCGAACCACTCCCCCACCGGCTCCATTTCCGAAGCAACATCCAGCGGCACCACGCTTTTTAATGGACCCGGGTCACCGTCAAACCAGTACCGGGCGATTTTTTCCGTCAGTAGAATGTGTGTACTATTGCTTTCGGTGTGAACCTGTTTGCGCAGATAGTGAATGAGCCGATCCCGGCGGCTGGAATATTCATCGATCCGGGTTGTGTCATCCCGCAAATCGCCTTCAGCGCCGATTTCATTGAAATACACGGGGAAAATCCGAGCCAATTCCCGGATCATCAGGTAGTTGGTCTCGATATCGGCATTGAGCAGCCGGGAAATGTCCCTCTGAAAAAGATCCGTGTCGGCGATAAACATACCCGACACCTTCAGATTGACAATCAGCGCACCGATAAGCTTTGTACTGACATCGGGACGACACTCGATGATTTCCAGCCAGATCCGGATGCTTTTGACATGGTTGGGATCGACGTCCATCTGCCAGCTGCGGTTCGAGTAGGGGCAGTTCGGAGCCACGCATCCGAACTCGATGGCCCGGTCCTGAAAATGCTCGATACACGCCAGGCTGTTCCGTGAATAAACGGCCCGACCCAGCGTCAGGATGCAGTCCAAGACCGTACCCATGTGATCGGTCCTCAAACGATCGAAAAACGCGAACAAACGGTCGATAAACCCATTAATTTCATCCTCCCGCAGTTCTTCACCGATACGCTGGATGATCCGATTGAGATCCCACAGCAGAGGATCACGGATATACGCCATTCCCGGATGCTTCAGCAGATATAGGATAAAATACGCCTGATCGAGGGGATTCAAAATGCTCTCTCGCGCATCCCGGAAATGATCCGAAATCGTTACGTAATCATTGATCGATACAAGATCACTCCACTGGATGGACATCTCCAACCGATTCGAAACAGCAACAAAAAATGTGTCACCCAATCGCTCCGTCAGAAAGGTCAGATCCGAATGAATCTCCAGATTCCATGAATCGAGCCATTCCGCATAGGGCGAATTTCCCCGCCAGAACGCAAGATTCACCTCAAGCGCTTCATGAAGAAGGGAATACCACCGTTCAGACCACCGCGCTTCACCCGTCAACACAGAAGGAACGGTTTTCAGGAACCAGGATGCGCGGCGGAGCATCACCGGATCCGACCGGCAGACCGTTTCCAGCAAGATCATCGCCCGGTCCAGCGTCCGCGCCGTGAGGTCACTGTCTTCCATGCGCAGGGTTTCCCACACACGTACAATGAATTCCAGCAGCGTAACCACCGTCCGCTCCCGCAACGGCACAGGCATGTCCCGCTGCAACAGGCCACTGAACAGTTCCAGAATCACTGCCAGCGACCGGGAACGATCACCACTCTGCAAGTAAAACCACAGATTGCTGAGCACTGCGTCACGGAACAATTCGACAGTCTGATCCATGTTGCTGTATGGATGCAGATATTCCTGGTAAAATGCGCGCAACCGCTTCTGAACACCGTACGCACCCCCGGTGCTTTCCAGGAGCCAATCGTCGTCTCCGGATAAAACCGGATCGGTAAATCGCGTGCGTTCGAGATTGACCCGCAACGCTTCCGATCGAAATTCGTTTCCGTTCACTCCGTTTCCCGCCCGTCTTCCCGTTGAAGGTGATAATGGGTTTCCGGTTCAAGCTGTGATAAATAGTAGCCGAATTTTCCGGTTTACGAAACCGGCTGATTTTGTTCCGTAACGTTTATGCGCTGCGATGAGTCCAAATATGATCGGTTTGCGGGAAGTGCCACCCGGATGAATACCGAGAATTCACGCATGAGACCCGTGCAGCGGAAAGGAGGCTTTCATTCATCTGTTCATCGATATTCTGAACCACGTCTGGATCGTCTGGTGCCAGATGGCACCCTATCTGATCCTCGGGTTTTTTGTTGCTGGAGCTCTGTCGATATGGATCAAACCGGAGTTTGTTCGAAACCATTTCGGGAAAGGGCGTTTTTTGCCAGTACTCAAAACCTCGCTGCTGGGAGTGCCACTTCCGTTGTGCTCCTGCGGCGTCATTCCCGTCGCAACGTCATTGCGGCGGGCAGGAGCCAGTAAAGGCGCTACAACAGCCTTCCTGCTGTCCACTCCGCAGACCGGTATCGACAGCATCGCCGTGACATACAGTTTATTGGGTGGTTTTTTTGCCGTGTTCCGGCCGCTGGCTGCGCTTTTATCGGGACTCGTCGGCGGTTTGATCGTTTCCATCACTGATCGTGAACATGCTGCCGACCCGACGATCGATTCCGAAAGCGGGGACACCTCCGTCCAATCCGGACTCGCCGCTGCCCCTGTGCATGCATCCTGCTGCAGCGGGAGCGGCTGTCATGCCACAAAACCTACCCCGTCGCAGCCCGGAAATGCATCAGAATCCGGGTTTCCGCAAACCGACTGGATATCGGGGATTCGACACGGATTCATTACGTTGCCGAAGGATATCGGTCGGGCACTGGTAGTCGGAGTGATCATCGCGGGTGTCATCAGCGCCGTTGCTCCTCCGGAATTGCTCACCGATTTGCCGGGAGGTCACTGGACGCAGATGCTGTTCCTGATGCTGGCCGGTATCCCGATCTATGTCTGCGCCACAGCCTCTGTTCCCGTTGCCGCCGCACTGATCCTCAAAGGCATCAGCCCCGGTGCCGCCCTCGTTTTTCTAATCACCGGACCGGCCACCAATGCCGCAACCATCTCGACGATATGGAAGATCATGGGTCGCCATACCGCTATCATGTATGTATCGATCGTCGCCATCACCGCTCTCCTGTCGGGAATCGCCGTCGATCTCATCCTCACACAGGCACCACTTCTGACTCCTTCCGGAATGCACCTTCACGGTCTGCGACTCATCGAGATCCTCGCGGGGATCCTGTTGATCGGAATATTTGTCAACACATGGCGACCCGGCAAGCTTCAATCGCCGTCCCCGCGAGAGTCGAACAGATCCTGACCGGTTATCTTGCCGGTATTCCTGAAATGCAGTTTAACGATTTTGGTCAACACGTCGGCTCCATGCTTCCGGATACATTCGGCCACGGATCGATCCGCTGCATCACCGGCTCCGGGAGCCAGCCGCACACCCACCTCGGCCGACAACCGTTCGAGACGATCGAGATACCGGGACGAGGCGACAATGGATGCCGCCGCAACAGCGATGTTGTTTTCGGCCCGGGGACGAATGATGGCCGTCAACCCGCGGGGAAGACGAGGGAGAATAACCCGGGGCTCCGCAAATTGGTCGATAACAATCGTCGTTTCCGGTCCTAGAGCCAGTTTTTCGATAGCCTTCCCATGCGCCCAGGCGAGAAGATGATTCAGCGAGCGCCCCTCCGCCCGGAACGTTGAATACAACCGATTGTAAGTTTCCGGCATCAATTCCACGATGCCCAACCGATCACCGAAGCGGGTTTCCAGCGCACGGGCCACCTGACGCAACATGGTTTCCGGCAGGGTTTTCGAGTCGGCAACCTCCATCTCACCCAGCGTCCCGACGACCGCTGTATCCGCTTTGAATGCAACGGCCACCAGCGGCCCGGTATACGCACCCTTCCCCCCCTCATCACACCCGATCCACGATGTCAGTCGTTGTTCCCGGGGATCAGGACTGATCATCGATTCCGGTGATCGCTGGTTGAACAGGCTTCGGATCCGCCGGGCAACATCCGGTGGAGCTGATGCATCGATGATGGTAGAATGTCCTTTTTTCTTTGAAAAATAGATTGTAACACCGATAGCTCTATCGTTGTTTCGCAAAACGAGTCGGCAGCCATAGGGAACGGGCCGCGTATCTTCGAGAACGATTCCAGCCTGGTTCAAACGGGGGAGCACGTCGAGAATCCGTTGATTGATTTCAGGAATGGACGAGGTGATGGATGCGTCTGTCAGCCGATGAGCCTCCGGCGAAGAGTGTGACATATCAATCCCGGGGCCGGTTGGACGGCATGCCGCTCAGCATGGATGGTTCATCCGATGCAGGGGTCGGGCAGGCGGTGTCGGGATGCGCGTCGGGATTGCAAGCGGCACATCGGCCGGCACCGCAACCGGTTCTCCGGTCACCCCGCCCCAGTTTAAGGGATGTCAACGCGAACGCCGCTCCAGCAATCGTAACAATAACAATACTCAACATGATATTCGTCCACATGGTACACCTCGGCAATCTGCTCCCGGGCATCCGCTCTCCGGTATCCGGTCCTGCTCAGGAGCCGATCGGCATCCGGAAACCGGTCTCACATTACCACACAAAAAAAAAGATTCAAATTTGCTTGACAGGATTCCGAACCGCCGATAGTATTCGCCGTCGCCTGGCTTTTTACCGGGGGGCGCATAGCTCAGTTGGTAGAGCAACGGCCTTTTAAGCCGTGGGTCGAAGGTTCGAATCCTTCTGCGCTCAGCGCCCAAATGAAGTCCCCATCGTCTAGAGGCCTAGGACATCGCCCTTTCACGGCGGCAACGCGGGTTCGAATCCCGCTGGGGACGCTTCTTCTGACGGGGTTCCCTCACTGATCGGGAATCCCGTTTTTTTTAGTGTCAGACAAGAGGGCTCTTTTCTTTCCGCCATCGATGCCGGTGGGGTTCGATTCATCACCAATCAGGACCCCATTCTCAAAACGGCTCATGAATTATTCACAAAACCCGGTATCCAATTTCATTGGAACCTGTCATACTGGCCCCGTTTGCTTTCCGGGTCGAATCATTCCCGATGAGAGGTGGAGCGCCCTGATTGCCTTGATTGAAAGTGAGAATGCATGAATATTCCTCGTCTCAACTCCATTCTGTCAACACTCAATCGATTGACCGATGATATTTCGATTCCTTACCCGATGAAGAACATGTGGGAACGATGTCGAATCCGGGGAGGCTTCCATTTCGGCTGGCCAGCCCTGACCATCGGATCAAAGACGGCTCGGATACCGATCATTCAGGGCGGAATGGGATTGGGCATATCGTTGTCCCGTCTCGCCAGTGCCGTCGCCGATACTGGCGGCATTGGTGTGATTGCGGCCAATTGCATTGGTTTGATCGAACACGATTACTTCAAAGATGGCCGTGCCGCCAATATCCGCGCGCTTCGACGCGAAATCCGGACAGCGAGGGCGCAGACCACCGGGTTGATCGGCGTCAATATCATGGTCGCCATGAATGATTTTTATCAGCTTCTGGATGTCTCTATCGAGGAGCGGGTGGATCTGATCATTATGGGTGCTGGTCTTCCCGTGAAGAATATCCCCGTGAAGAAAATGCGGGACGCCGGTGTCCTGGCCGCGCCCATTGTCAGTTCAGCCCGGGCTGCCCGCATCATTTTTAAAATGTGGGAAAAGAACTATCACGATGTCCCCGATGCAGTCATTCTCGAAGGGCCTCTCGCGGGCGGTCATCTGGGGTTTTCGAAGAATGAAGTGAATGATCCTGCCTTTCGGCTGGAAGAGCTGCTTCCGGACGTTGTGACGGAAGTAGCGGCTTTCGAGGCGTCGTTCAACCGGAAGATACCGGTGATTGCTGCTGGCGGCATCTTCACAGGTGAAGATATCCATTCCATTATGCTGAAGGGAGCATCTGGAGTTCAGATGGGAACGCGGTTCGTTGCGACAGATGAATGCGACGCTGACGACCGGTTCAAGCAAGCATACGTGGATTGTACAACGGATCAGATCGGATTGATCGACAGCCCGGTTGGAATGCCCGGTCGGGCGATCCGGAACGAATTCATTCTCGCAACGGAAAAAGGGCGTTTCCCGTCATTCCGCTGTGCCTGGCAATGCCTGGCCAATTGCAAGGCGGAAAAAGCGCATTATTGCATTTCCATCGCTTTGAACAATGCCCGCCGGGGTGATCTCGATCATGGTTTCGTTTTCGTCGGTGCCAATGCCGACCGGGTCAAGGAAATCGTTCCTGTTGCCACGCTGATTCACCGTCTGGCAGAAGAATACTCCGATATAGTCAAGGAAATGGCGATCAAACGGCTCGACAAACTGGAACGGCTCGTTGCTGGAATTCAGGCCTTGCAGATCCAATACAACACACTGTGCACACGCTTCCGCGAGACAGGCCAGCAATATGAAAAACGGATGAAGGAAATCCAAGCCCGGATCATCGAAAATCTGGAAGAATCATGGGCTCTCGTCAATTCGGTCATGCCGGCCTGAATCCGAACAGCATCCAACCCTCTATATCAGATATAACACATTGTTTATTCCGCGTATTTATGATTTGGCTTTGATTGGGCTTCCGTGATTCTTCTGGGGAGCCTGCAAAAAAAAATGCATGGCCGCGCACAAAAACAACCGTCTCAAACGTCTATTAGGATGAGATGAGAGGATAGAGAATTGATAGCATTTCGGCATCCGGCGGAAACGCCGGATTGTTGACTAGCGCCCCATGGGGGCCTTAATGCAACACAAGAGATGCGCGTCACTCCAGTCACAATCCACCATTTTGCACACAACAATCAAATCCCAGCGTTTTACGCGCAACAATCAACATTCACCGTTTTACAACGGATCGACACATTGGGGCTGTCCCAGCGCTCCCAGAAAAATGGATTGCGCATCGGCGGCCGTCACGGACCCATCCCCATTGCAATCGGCGGCACATGCCTCGACACCCGTCGGGATCATACTGCCCAGGGCGATGAGAAACGCTGACTGGGCATCCGTCGCCGTCAGCACACCGTCCCAATTGACATCCCCGTGGTTCGCGCACCGTTCAGCATCGAGGTGCTCGATCAACGTCCGCACCGTCACTTCCGTAGCCCAGATCGCCGTTTCCAGCGAATTCGCATATCCCACGTGGATATGTCCGCCCGCGATGTTCCACGCGGGATCCTCCGGATCCGCATGCAGATCATGATACCAGCTGACGTGATATCCAATGAAGTTACAGAGAAAAGCACTGGTGTCGATTGTGCTGCTGAAGGCATTGACCGGAACCCCGGCATTCCCCAGTGCATCGATGATGGCGGGTATCGGCAGGGTGGAATACCGGTCGAAACCCACCGGTTCCGCAACGATCGGAAGGTCGATAGTGGGCTTGAAAGGCGCGGTATAATCATCAGACCATTCGTTCATGTCATGATTGCGTGCTCCCGGTTCCAACTCCCACGCGGTGTTGTTGAAAGCTCTGCCGAAACAGATGATAGCGATCGGATTGAGTTCCGCCACGTAATACCACCAATCCGCCGACGTATCCTGGTAGTCAACCTCGAAATCACCGACACCCTGACCCATTCCTCCGGGAAATTCCGGGAAAAACGCGTAAATGTTGTATCCCCGCCCCTCCCAGTTATCTCCGATCCACCCAAGCGGGTTATGGTCGGGATTGGCACTGAACAGACGGATCATTTCATTTGTCGGAGGCCAGTAGCCGGTCAGCATAATAATCGGTAGATCATCCCTTGCGGGTGGATAAAAATCAGCAACGGACCGGTCGGGCGAGACCGTAAAAACCTGTGCATACGCTGGGAGAGGTGCACCTTCCGGTTCACGTTTCACCTGGGAGAACGCCGGTTCCATCATCCCGGCCCACCATCCGATCACACCGATTACCCCAATCACTGAACGCATGAATTGCTTTTTCATAACTAACTCCCTGTTCGATCCCCTGTTCGATTTCCTGTTCGATACCGTTACGATTAAAGCTGAATTGAAAAAAAGACACAACACCGGAAAAAAACCGCACCAGAGATGAACAAGTTGCCCGTGCGGAACGTAAGACGTATCATGACTGCGTATGGCACAGGTCCGGCATGAGACCGGGAAAAATGAATGGGGAGGAGTTTTTCATGAAGAAGATGAATATCGTGATCGTATGCTGTTTACTCGCCGGTGGCGTGCTGGGTCTGGGGACAAGCCGGGCGATCGATCCGCCGGCCGCCCTGACCGTTCAGCCCATCCCGGGCCAGTTCTTCGTCATCCTCGACAATCAGACCCCGTTGCTCGATACCGAAGCCCTGCTGACCCGCATCGAAAAAGGGCGGTATGTTTATGACACACTGACCGCACACGCACATCAATCGCAGCAACCCCTCCGGCAATGGCTCGACCGGCAGGGCGTTGTCTATAAATCCTATTGGATCAGAAACATGCTGCTCGTTCATGGGGATGATACTCTTCAGCATGTTCTGGCCGCCCGGCCTGAAGTCGCCGCGGTTGTTCCCAATCGCCGGTATCAGGCGATCGATCCGAAGGCGTGGCGGAATGCCCGTAAAGAGAGCGCTTCCCGCGGAACAGAATGGAATCTCCAGCAGATCCGGGCGGAATCTGTCTGGAACGACCTGGGGATCAAGGGTGATGGCATTGTCGTCTGCGACAACGACACCGGCGTGGACTGGGATCATCCTGCACTGATCAATCAGTACCGGGGATGGAACGGTGCCGCCGCGGACCACA
>JAFGMN010000013.1 GCA_016927515.1 candidate division CSSED10-310 bacterium
GAGAACGCTCGTTGTTGGCTCGCGCGATCTGCTCCTCTGCCTGCAGCCGGCTGCGATCTACTTCATCGAGCATCGTCTGGAGATCGAGAATCTTGCCTTCCATATGATCTCTTGCCCGGTGCACGAGGCGATCCGGAAAACCCAGGCGTGCGGCAATGGCCAGAGCGTTCGATTGACCGATTCGCCCCATCACGATGCGATATGTCGGTTCGAGTGTATCGATATTGAATTCCATGGCGGCATTCGAAATGCCTTCTGTCGTGAATGCAAAGGCTTTGATGGTGTTATGGTGCGTATTGGCAATGACCCAGACACCTCGTTGCAATAATTCAACAAGAATTGCGATTCCTAATGCTGAACCTTCGGCAGGGTCGGTTCCGGCACCCAATTCATCCAGAAGAACCAAGGACCGGTGATCCGCCAATTCAAGAATCTTGATAATTTGTTTCACATGGGAAGAAAACGTCGAAAGACTCTGCTGCACACTCTGCTCGTCACCGATATCCGCGAAAATATTATGGAAAAGACCGATGCGCGATGATTCTGCACACGTCGGATGTAAGCCGGTCTGTACCATCAAAACCAACAAACCGATGGTGCGCAAAGCCACGGTCTTTCCTCCCGTGTTCGGTCCGGTAATGATCAATACCCGGTGGGAATCGTCAACGGTGACATCCAGGGGAACAACGGGACGGACCCTTTCCTCGGGATCGTGCGAAAACAATCGATGAAGTACGAGCAGTGGGTTTCGACCACCGATAATGTGGGCCACAGGCGTTCGCTCCGGTTCAATCGGTTCCGCTTTCACTTCATCGCAGAACCGTGCCTTGGCTTGCAATACGTCGAGTTCGACGATGATCTCGATATTCCTGAGAATGAGATCAGCCTGCTTCCCGATATGAGATGTCAATTCGCGAAGAATACGGGTTTCTTCCTGCAAAACATCAGCTTCGAGTTTGGTCAGCGCGTTGTGATCCGACATCGATCCCTTCGGTTCAATAAAGAACGTGGCACCAGAAGCTGATCGATCATGGACCATACCCGGTACGTCTCGAACAGAACCAGAACGCACCGGCAGAACATAGCGGCCGTTCCGAATGGTGACGATCGGTTCCTGAACAGCGCCTTTCTCATACAGCGAAACAGCCATTTCTTCCAGACGTGTTCGAATCCGCTCCTGCTGCTTCCTGATATTGCGGCGAAAAAGCGCTAACTGGGGTGATGCACTATCGAGAATGCCACCCTTATCGCTCACTGTCCGTGAAATGCTACGCGATAGTTCCGGCAATTTTACAAGCCGATCCACGGTCTGTTTCAGAAGAGGAATGGTCTCCAGCTTTTTCATTCCGTCTGAAATTGTGGTTGTCATATCGATGATGCGGCCGATACCGGCAATGCAATCCGCTGTCAAAATCCAATTTTCAAGTTTGGAGGATCGAATATTATCAGACCAGTCATTTTCCGGACCCCGAATGGTGGGTATCGGATGACCAGACCATCTCAGCTTTCGGAATTCCGTCAGCAGATCGAGCTGGTATTTAATCGAACGATAATCGGTTTCAGGTTCAGCATTTAGAATGATGGACCGGGCGACTTCCGATTCAGTGTATCGTGATAGATATTCAAGCAGATCGGCATACTCAAGAACGTGAAGTGCATGATCATTCATGGCCCTTCTCCGGCCACTCGTTTGATATCAGCACCGAGGCAGGCCAGTTTTTCATCGATCCGTTCGTATCCGCGATCCAGATGGTAAATCCTGAGAACCCGTGTTTCATCTCGGGCAGCCAGTCCAGCAATCACAAGTGAAGCGCTGGCGCGCAGATCGGATGCCGTTACCGCAGCGCCTGAGAGATATGGAATACCCTTCACAAATGCGTTTCGCCCTCGGATCACGATATCCGCTCCCATCCGGTTCAGTTCGGATGCATGCTTGAAACGATCTTCGAAAATGTTTTCGGTAATCACGCTTTCGCCCTTTGCCAGGCACATCATCGCCATGAATTGGGCTTGAAGATCGGTTGGAAAACCGGGGTATTCGGCTGTCGTGATGTGAACGGGTGCAAACGGCGGACAACCGGACACGCAGATGTCACCCGATGCTTTTTCTCGAATGGAAACGCCTGCATGGGTCATTTTTGCCCACAACGAGGTCAGCATCAGCGAATCGATCGACTCAAGAACGATGTCTCCACCCGTCATCGCGGCGGCGATGGCATATGTGCCAGCCTCGATTCGATCCGATATGATGGAGTGATCCGCTCCATGAAGCGTCCGTCCCCCGGAAACGCGAATCGTGTCCGTACCGATTCCTTCAATCTGAGCTCCCATCGCGACCAGAAGATGAGCGAGATCTGCCACTTCCGGTTCTCTGGCAGCGTTCTCAAGAACCGTCTCACCTTCAGCAGCTGTTGCCGCCATCAACACGTTTTCCGTTCCCGTGACGGTTGGGCGGTCAAAATGAATGCGAGCCCCAATCAATCGTTCACAGATAATATGCTCCTCGCCCTTTATCAACGTCGGTTCGGCACCCATCTGCCGCAGGGCGTTGATATGCAGGTCGATCGGACGATTGCCGATGGTACAGCCGCCGGGTAAAGCAACCTCTGCCCTACCGAATCGCGCGATCAATGGCCCCATGACCAGTACCGATGCCCGCATCTTCCGCACGAGATCGTGGGGAGCGTGCCATTGAGTCATTCCTCGTGTATCCACGTGGATAGCGTCGCCGTATCGATTGACTGAAGCCCCCAGGGATTCCAGCAATTGGCACATGCTGGTAACATCCCTTACGTCAGGCATATTGTGGAGCACTGTGATATCGTCCACAAGGATGCAGGCTGCGAGCGCAGGGAGCGCTGCATTTTTAGCGCCCGATACATGAATTCGGCCCTTCAGTAACCGACCACCGCGAATTTTCAATTCCTGCATACTTTCCTTCCCGTGACGACCCGATATTTCCCACTAGTATCTCTGATTTTATCTATCGCTTCAAAAGAAGCATTCAGTAAAAACGTCTCGACCGCGTTCGCCTGATCATCCCCGATCTCAAGGATGATTCGCCCCCCAGGCTTCAACCAGCGCATGGCTCCGGCAGCGAGAACCTCGTAGGCGTCGATACCCGATAATCCGCCGTCTAATGCGTTGAAAGGCTCATACATCCGGATTTCGGGCTGCAACGATTCTATCATTCCTGTTCGGATATAAGGCGGATTGGAAACAATGCAATCAAACGATTGGAGGGCCGCGACAGCGTTGAGCGGCTCGAACCATGAACCGTGGAGAAAAACGATCCTCTCCCCCGCCCCGAGACGTTCAGCGTTCTGACGAGCGATGGCGAGAGCTTCCATCGATAGGTCGGTAGCAATCACATGGGTCGTCGCTGTCTCCAGCGCTAACGTTATTGCGATGCATCCTGATCCCGTACCGAGATCGGCGATCCGGAAGTCTTCACATTCAGGCGTCAGTGTAAGTGCCGTTTCAATCAACGTTTCGGTTTCCGGTCGAGGAATCAGAACAGCTGGACTCACAATGAACTCCCTGGACCAAAATTCTTTATTTCCGAGAATATACGCGACGGGTTCGCGCTGGATCCGGCGGCGTATCAAGGATTTAAACAGTGACCGTTCATGATCGTCAACAGGCTTGTCCGGCATCAGGTAGAGGTCCAGGCGAGAGCAGTTGAGGATAGAGGCCAGAAGTAGTTCGGCATCGAGGCGTGGAGAAGCGATGGAATGATCAGCAAACCACTGTGCTGTCCAGGCGATCAATTTCCGCACTGTCCACGTTTCATTCATTGTCAGATCACGATTGCGAACGTGTGGTTTGTTCGAGCGCGACCAAGCGATAATGATCATGCAGCGGAACCAGCAATTCATCGAGATCACCTTCAAGGATCTGATGCAACCGATGGGTTGTCAAATTAATCCGATGATCACTGATCCGACTTTGCGGGAAATTATATGTGCGTATCTTTGCACTCCGGTCACCTGTCGACACCAATTGACGCCGCTCCAAAGCAATCTTTTCTTCCTGCTCCCGACGGCGCATATCGAGCAGACGGGATTGAAGAATTTTCAATGCTTTGGCTTTGTTTTTGTGCTGGCTTTTTTCATCCTGACAGGAAACGACCAAACCGCTGGGCAGATGAGTTACCCGAACAGCAGAATCTGTCGTGTTCACACTCTGGCCACCAGGACCGCTGGATCTGAAAACATCGATTCTCAGGTCGCCGGGATCGATATCGACTTCCACTTCATCGGCTTCCGGTAAGACAGCAACTGTGACCGCGCTGGTATGAATTCGGCCACTCGCTTCAGTTTCAGGTACACGCTGCACACGATGTACACCGCTCTCATACTTAAGAATACCGTACACCTTGATCCCTGAAATCATCACAATCACTTCTTTGAATCCGTCAAGATCGCTCAAAGATTGATTGAGTATCTCAAAGCGCCAGTTCCGGCGTTCGGCATACCGAGAATACATCCGAAACAAATCAGCGGCAAACAGCCCGGCTTCCTCCCCACCGGTCCCGGCCCGGATCTCCAAAATAACGTTCTTACCATCAAATGGATCGGGTGGATTCAGCAATTCGTCTGCCTGTGCCTCCATTTCCCGGATGCGCTGTTCCAAGCGCTCGATCTCCGCTTCAGCCATGGCGATCATTTCACTGTCTTCTTCCGCGTCGCATAACTCCCGCGCACCATTCAGATCGTCCATGGCCTTTTTTAGACCGTGGTACAGGTTGACAAACTCTGAAACCTCAGCAAACTCCTTGCTGACAGCCATGTATTTATCACGCTTCCCGACAATGTCCGGATCAGCCAGTTTTTCGGCCAATGCCTGATGCCGGGGTAAGTATGACTTCAGTTTATCGAGCATAGATTCCTCAGAGTTAAACGATCACATCGAACTGATCGGATTGAGCATGTGTGATGGCCGCCTGCAGCGCGGCGATTCCAACTTCCAGTTGACGATCATCAGGTTCACGCGTTGTCAACCGTTGCAGCCAGAGGCCCGGTATCGTCGCGATGGCCAGGAGACGGTTTGATGATTGGCCGGATTTTCGAATCACTTCGAAAGCGAGTCCAGCGATGACGGGCAGGAGGATGATCCGAGACACGGCTTTGATTGCCAACGAAGCCGAAGGGGGAACAAATGAAAAAACGAGCATGGCCACAACCATGACCATCAGGAGAAATGCTGTGCCGCACCGACGATGGAGGGTTGAAAAGTGTCGAGCGTTGTCAGTTGATAATTCCAGGCCGGCTTCATATGTAAAAATCGCTTTGTGCTCCGCACCGTGATACTGAAAGACGCGGCGGATATCCGGCATTAGTGAAATTGCCCCGATGTAGAGAATCAGGAAAACAACGCGAATCAATCCGTCGAACACATTGAAAAGAATAGCATTATTTCTGAGAACCGGGATATATCGGCCGGCAAGGTCAGTCAGGAACAGAGGTAATAAGAAGAAAAATCCAACAGCGATAGCCAATGACCCAATTAATACGGCGGCGAGGGCAGCCGTGGACATTCCAGAGCCTGAATCATTTTTTTCGCTGGCTTTATTAGGATGTGATTCCTGGCGATCGATATCAGCGATTGCAACGGCACTCGAATAATCTAACGCCCGAAAACCTAACGACAGCGATTGCCATACTGCCACCAAGCCCCGAACCAACGGCCAACGGAGAAACCCGTATTTTTCAACGGAAAGAGGAACCATTTTCCGGTGTATTTCGATCGAGCCGTCCAAGCGTCTGACAGCCACACACATCACACCGGGAGCCCTCATCATGACTCCTTCAAGAACGGCCTGACCGCCAACTGTCAGTGGTGACATCATGCAGAAAAAGAGCGGAATCTATTCCGTCTTTTCCTTGTCCAGACCGTATTTCCGTTTGAATTTCTCCACTCGCCCCGTCGTATCCAGCATTTTCTGTTTTCCGGTATAAAACGGGTGGCAGCCGGAGCAAATTTCAATTTTGAGGTCTTTGATAGTGGATCGGGTTTTTATCACGTTTCCACAGGAGCAGGTAATGCTCGTTTCCTCGTATTTCGGATGGATACCTTTTTTCACGATCAACCTCCAAAAAGCCACCCGTGCTGGGCAGCGTCATTTTTTCGTCGTGTGTCGACCACGAACCGACCGAATATAAGCAGATATTTCAATTGAGATCAAGTGAAAACCGCGATATCAGGTGTTCATGATTGCTAAAAACTCGGCATTGGATGAAGTCCGAGCCATTTTTTCCAGAAGGAACTCCATGCTTTCGACGACACCCATAGGGTTCAGCAGTTTGCGTAGAATCCAGATCCGCTGCAACATTTCCTGTTCCAACAGCAATTCTTCTTTTCGTGTACCGGATCGTTTGATATCGATTGCCGGGAATACGCGGCGGTCGACTAATCGGCGATCCAGGTGCAGCTCCATATTACCTGTGCCCTTAAATTCTTCGAAGATTACGTCATCCATCCGGCTCCCCGTATCGATCAATGCCGTTGCAATGATTGTCAGACTGCCGCCTTCTTCGGTATTTCTGGCAGCGCCAAAAAACCGTTTCGGCCGATGCAAAGCATTGGAGTCGACACCGCCGGACAGGATTTTACCCGAAGGCGGGACGACAGCATTGTACGCCCGGGCAAGCCGAGTGATCGAATCGAGTAGGATGACGACATCTCGCTTGTGTTCCACCAGTCGTTTGGCTTTTTCTATGACCATATCGGCAACCTGAACATGGCGGGATGCGGGTTCATCGAAGGTCGAACTGATGATTTCACCCTTCACGTTGCGCTCCATGTCCGTTACTTCTTCAGGGCGTTCATCAATCAATAAAACGATCAAGTAGACGTCAGGGTGGTTTGCGGTGATCGAATGCGCAATGGACTGAAGCAACATGGTTTTTCCGGTTCGCGGAGGCGAGACGATCAGACCGCGCTGCCCCTTACCAATTGGAGTCATCAGCGCCATAACACGGGTCGACATCTCTTCATTCGATCGTTCCAAATGAAATGCTTCTTCAGGATACAGGGGTGTCAGGTTGTCAAAAAACACCTTTTCCTTGGTAACTTCCGGACTTTCAAAATTGATAGCTTCCACTTTCAGCAGCGCGAAGTAACGTTCATTCTCTTTTGGAGGTCGAATTTGGCCGGAGACCGTATCACCGGTGCGAAGATCGAACCGGCGGATTTGAGATGGCGATACATAGACATCATCCGGGCCCGGCAGATAGTTATAGTCAGGGGAACGGAGGAACCCAAACCCATCGGGGAGACACTCCAGTACACCTTCGGCAAAGATCAGGCCGTCTTTTTCGGCCTGTGCCTGGAGAATTTTAAAAATCATTTCCTGTTTCCGCAGTGACGTCACCATTTCCAGACCAAGTTCCTTGGCGAGGTGGTGCAAGTCTTTTGCAGATTTTTCTTTCAGTTCGGTAATGTTCATGATCATGACAGACTCCTTGTCAGGGTGATTGAGTTCCTTCGAAACATGGCAGGAGGGAACATTTAAAGACAGGCAGGTTTATGCACGCAGCGATGTTGGCCCACAAACCAAAATCGATCGATTGGATATCGAATTCGGGACCCCCTTGTTTTTATGGATTTTACCGGGGGCTGTCAAGCACAATCGTCGGTTTTATCGTTTTTGTCTGATTTTTTCTGCAAGCCAACGATGTTGAGTTGATCATTCGTAACAGATGACGGTGCTTGGGTCATCATGCAGACTGCTTGAAGCGTTTTGGGGAAGGCGATGACGTCGCGGAGGTTATCCGTTCCCGCAAGCGTCATCACCAATCGATCCAGACCAAAGGCAATACCACAATGTGGTGGCGTACCATACCGCAAGGCTTCAAGGAAAAACCCAAACTGCTCCTCCGCTTTACACGCGTTGATACCAAGAACATCAAACATCCTGGTCTGAACATCCGCACGGTGAATACGAACGGAACCACCACCGATTTCAATCCCGTTAAGTACCAGGTCATACGCTTTTGCCCGACATCGCCCCGGCTCCTTATCCAGCCAATCGATATCCTCATCCATCGGTGACGTAAACGGATGATGCATAGCATAAAAACGCCCGTCTTCCTCGTTGTACTCAAGCAATGGAAATTCCGTAACCCAGAGAAATCGGAACTCCTCCGTCATCATTTTTTCTCGTCGGGCAATCTCCAGACGAATCGCTCCCAGTGAATTCGCCACAATCATTGCATTCCCAGCAACAATGCACAGTAAATCTCCAGCATTCGCGCCCAGGCTCGCGATCACTTCCTGCTTTCGATCCGATGAAAGCATCTTGCCGATCGCTCCGCCACTCAGCTCGTTACCAGACTCCACTTTAACCGCGATCATTCCGGCGGCTCCTCGGGTCTTCGCAACCTGCTCCAGTTCCGATACCTGTTTCCGTGACAGAATGGAACCTCCCGGATAGACAAGCGCTCGTACCACGCCACCCTCAGCCGCGGTCGAATCAATAAAACCGATGCCTGAGCCGATCATAAGCCGCGTAATATCCCTGATTTCAAGCCCGAACCGTAAATCGGGTTTATCGGATCCATAACGCTCCATCGCTGTTTTCCACGTCATCCGCTGAAACGGCCTGGGAATATCAACCCCTATCGCTTCCTTGAAAATCGTCTGCATTAACCGTTCGTGTATATCGAACAACGTATCCATCCGGGTAAAGCTCATTTCTACGTCGATCTGACTGAATTCGGGTTGCCGATCCGCCCGGGAATCCTCATCACGGAAACACTTGACGATCTGGAAATATCGGTCTACACCGGAAATCATCAGGATTTGTTTTAGCATCTGCGGAGATTGAGGGAGGGCATAGCACATACCCTTATGTAGCCTACTTGGAACAAGGAAATCCCGTGCACCCTCCGGTGTCGATCGCATGAGGTATGGTGTTGTGACTTCAATGAAGCCCTCACTGCTGTAAAAGGATCGCGTGAGTTGGGATGTTCGATGTCGGAGATCAATGATTCTGAACATTTCGGGACGACGCAGATCGAGATACCGGTATTTGAGTCTTAACTCTTCATTGGCTTCTGAGCCACCGGTCAGATGGATGGGTGGGACTTTGGATGTTGAGTGTACAGTCAAACGATCTGCAATCAACTCCACTTGCCCTGTCGCCATCGAGGGATTGAGAGCATCGACAGGTCTTTCAGAAACGGTACCGGAAACCGTGATCACGGATTCCCGCCCAAGATCTCCTCCAACACGATGCAAATCCGGAGTGCGTTCCGGATCGAACACAACCTGGAGAATACCCGTACGGTCATACAGATCGACAAAAACCAAATGACCGAGATCGCGACGCTTCCTCACCCAGCCGGCAACGATGACCTGTTCACCGGCAGCCAGTGTTCCAACCTGAGCGCAATAGTGTGTTCTTTCCAGCAGCATGTCGTTCACGATTACAATTCCTTTCCACTAAGACCGGATATGCACAAATCGGTGATTGAATCCGTTATTTGCATCGGATCAGCTTATGCAGCTGGACCTGGATGCGGAGCGGTAGTTTATCACACAACACCCATTTGGCAAGGTGTTCAGGATCGATTAAATTTAATACGGGAGAAACGAAAACAGGGCCAGTAAAAGCACTTAGATGATCCAGGAAAAATTGCCGTGCATAGGCATAGTCGCCGGCATCGCCGATAACGAACTTGATTTCATCCCGGGATGTCAGACAGGAAAGATTGTCCATACAGAACGACGCTGCCATACCACTGGACGGGCATTTGATATCCATGATCCGGTGTACGCATTCCGGAACAGGCGATATATCCAGAGATCCGTTAGTTTCAAGAGTAACGGTAAATCCACAGCCAACGAGAGAGTCAAGAAGATTGATACAGGCTCTCTGAAGCAATGGTTCGCCTCCGGTCACACACACATGGTTCAGCGAAACGGAGTTCAGGATACAGAGGATTTCCTCAACCGTCATATGTGTTTCCGGTCCGGTGTAAGACTCTGGAGTATCACACCATGTACACCGTAGATTACATCCTGATAAGCGCACAAATTGAAATGGCAAACCCATGAACGATGATTCGCCCTGGATAGATGTGAAAATCTCGACGACGCGAAGTGAACTCATTCCGAGTGAATTCCAGAAATCAGCATTTTCAGACGGTTGGCCAAATCCAATACATGCGGAGCGCAGCCTGGGATCCAGATAAAGTTTTGCCGGCGTTCGGTGTCGAAAAACTGAAATTCTGCTGCACAGTTACCAAACAAGATTAACCTGCCATTCCAGGTTTCAAGTGTTTGCCTGTTTGGCATGGGCCGGCCTGACACAATGGTCACTTCCGGAACCGAATCGAGAATACCCTCCGCCCGTAACCAGTCCAGGCTATGCCGAATGGCACTGAGACACCCGCTGCACACACCGCACTCGATGCATTCCACGCCCTGGAATTGGGCCATGCTGGACAATACCGGTCGTTTGAATGCTCGTTGCACATCAACCAGTGGATCACCGGTGAAGTGAAGACTGTCCGGGCCGATCCATTCGCTGAGATGACGTTGGCATGCAAGCTGTACATGGGGTACTTCAATTGGGGAAATACCCATGATTAAACATGCTGCTGCGTCCACGGCGGGCGCGTCGTGTCCGGCAACGAGCACATTGAAGCCAGGGATAGCGTCGCCGTTGAAAGGTGCCTGACCTTCCATCGGCCATAATCCGTCGATGATGTTCATGTCAGGAGGCCTAATGAACAGCAAATCAACGATTTTATCTGCGATATCGTTGCGATGGTATATTTGCCGATCATTATCATGAATCATTCCGAGAAGA
Organism: candidate division CSSED10-310 bacterium; assembly: GCA_016927515.1. GTDB lineage: Bacteria > CSSED10-310 > CSSED10-310 > CSSED10-310 > CSSED10-310 > JAFGMN01. Next base: position 10,820 of record JAFGMN010000013.1, read on the forward strand.
TTCTTCACACACAGTGACACCATCGTCAGCATGTGTGTTTTCATTTTTGGAAGATTCACGAGGTAATCGGCATCGAGAACGGATCGGGCGGCATGGATTTTCCTGTAGAGTCTTCCTGAAGGATTGTCGCGGGTGATCCACTCCTCTTCATCAAGATAATGAATCGTTACACCCCGCTGTTCAAGATGATGGGTTAGACCCGCTTCTCTGAATGCTGCGCGAGATGGATAACCAAATCCCGGTTTCTCACCGATTTCGACCCGACGAGCTCCCATGTCCAGAAAATAGTCGACACAAGCCAGAATCAGCCGCGGATCGGTGAAACTCGCTGGTCGAGTGGCACTTGGTCTGACCAGATTCGGATGAAGATACACGGAACGGCCACGAAAATCGTACGCATTGTTTACGGCCAGCATCATCAGATTGTTCAAATCGGATTTCAGCCGATCAAGTTGACAGGAAGTCCATTTCAGCGGCGACCCGCCCGGCTCTTCAATACGTTTGATTGCAACAGAGTATCGATGCATCGGTGTCCTCGCGTTTTTTTCGGTCATTTCAGGTATGGCCACAAGCGACGTATTTCCTGGACACAGTCACGAAAGGCATCCAACGTTAGTGATTGAAGCCCGTCGCTCAATGCTTTCTGCGGATTTGGATGAACCTCGATCATCACGCCATCGGCACCGGCGACTAGGGCGGCAAGAGTCATCGACTGAACAAGATCGCTACGGCCGGTTGAATGACTGGGATCTACAATAATTGGAAGAGGCGATAGTTTCTTGACGATCGGAACAGATGAAAGATCAAGGGTCGCCCGGGTCGCGTTTTCAAATGTTCGGATGCCTCGTTCGCACAGAATCACCTGATCGTTGCCTCCACTGGTCAAATACTCCGCTGCAAGCAGTAACTCTTCGACACGTGCAGAATAACCCCGCTTCAATAGAATTGGTTTTCCGCATCCGGCCAATTGTTTGAGCATCTGGAAATTGGACATGTTTCGTGTTCCGATCTGCAGAATATCGACAGTATCCTGAAACAGTGAAACATGATTCACATCGATGATTTCCGAAACGATTTTCAGATCGAAGGCCTCGGCCGCCTCCCGAAGGATGAGGAGACCTTCTTCCTGGAGCCCCTGAAAACTGTAGGGGCTTGTCCGAGGTTTGAACGCTCCACCCCGAAGGAAATGAAACCCGGCTTCCTTTACCGCTTCGGCAACCGTGAAAAGTTGATCTCTGCTTTCGACGGAACAGGGTCCGGCAATCATAAGACGATCCTCTCGCCGAACCTCCAGATCGGGAAAATGAACGATAACGGGTCGTGTTATTGCACTCATCAGGGCTTCCTAATACAAGTTTCTCAACGAGAGAATCGTCCGAAACAATTGCTCCACAATGGAATCATGAAGCGGTCCCGGGTTGAACTCGAGAATCCGTTGAATGGTATCCTGGATCCGTTCGGGCTGAAATGCACTTTCATGCTGGACTTTCATTAACTGAATTTCGATCCGCATGCGTTCGTTCAGTAGATGAAGAATTTTCAGGTCGATCGCTTCGAGCCGACGCTCAAGGGATATCTCTGATGGTTCGTGGTCCAGTGATCCAAAAGACAACAACGCTTTTCTATCGACTTTTCCAGAAGCCGTTCGCGGCAAATCGGGGAGGAAGCGGAAGATTCGAGGTATTTTATTGCGTGACAATCGTGAAGACAGGTAGTGTCTCAATTGCGATTCCGTCAATGATTCGCCGGGTTCGATGACGAGAACAGCCATGGGAACAAGTCCGCGGAGACGATCGTCGAATGGTACGACAACAGCTTCACGAATCAACGGATGCGTAAACAGAGCGGCTTCGATTTCTGCGGGATATATTTTAAAACCACCAGCCTTGATCATGGCATCCATGCGACCCCGGAAAAAAAAGTTACCCAGAGTATCTTCTTCGAACAGGTCGCCAGTTCGGTACCATCCATTATGGAAAGCACTCTCTGTTAAAGGACTGTCTTGCCAATATCCGGAAGTTACTCCCGTTCCTCGGATTAGAAGCTCACCAATCTCGCCACTCGGCAAAGAGTGAAAATGCCTGTCAACGATGCGTGCCTGGTACCCGGGAAGAAGGGTTCCGACGGAACCGGAAGGCGACGATCCGTCGAGATGTGTAGAGAAAGCAATCCCCATCGTTTCGGTGCTTCCCCAAACGGGAATGATGGGAACTCCGCAGAGTTCTTTGAACTTGGCTTCAAGTGCTGGAGGTGTTGACATACCGCCACTTTCAGGCAGTCGAACAGATGAAATGTCATATTTTCCACTGGCAATAAAGGGTAAAAGCAGCGAGTAGACACCGGCTACAGCCATAATGCAGGTGACACGATGGTGGTGGATCGTTTCAGCGATGGTTCTCGGGTAGAGGTTTTCAACTAGCGCAATGCATGCTCCGGTAAAAAGCGCGCGACAGAATATTTCGTGGGGATGCGACATCACTGCGAAAAGGGGCAGATGCACATCGTTTTCCGACAAATCGAAATGCCGAACGCAGGCGGCGGTGTTGCCGTACAGGATGCGGTGTGTCGCCATGGCAGCCTTGGGCTGTCCTGTGCTTCCGGATGTCAGATTAAGATAAACCAGGTCGTCGGGCTGACACGATGGCCACGTCCCGGTCCGATCCGCCTCGGCATTCGAGGCCGCATGATGCAGTCGAATCCGCACGTTATCATCGTCTAGGATCAATCGGACGGCCCCATCTGCATCCGTCGAAATACTCGAAGCGATATCGTGGTGGAGAAGCAGCGCAGATGGTTTTACGAACGCAGTCAATGCCTCCTGTTCGGCACGCGTGCTTTTGAAATTTAGCGGAACCGCTATCGCACGGACCCTGGCAACCGCAAGATACGCGATGACAATTTCCCACCGCCGTTCCATAGCAATAAAAACGCGATCGCCTGCCTGGACGTTGCGATCAATCAAATCCGCGGCAGTCACGTTAACCATTCTTAAAACTTCCTGCCACGTCAACCGGACAGACTGGTCCACAATCGCCGTCCGATGACCATACTCCCTTCCACATCGTTCCAACTGCTCATCGAGCGTGATCGGAACATCCGGGTACCTTTCAAGATAGGGTGTCTTCATGGCACCTCCCCTGCCTGATGGCATCAATTGGCAAGTCCCCTGGTTTCCAGCTCCTTTCGAGCCTTTTCAAAACCATCCTCGGCCTTTTGCTCAGCGACCCAGTCAACCAACGCATCAAGACCTTCCCGGAATTCGATTCCAGGACGATACCCGAGACGATTTCGGATCTTGGATATATCAGCATAACAGTGCCGGATGTCGCCCTCACGGAATTTATTCTCGATAACTGGCTTCAAGCCCATACTCGGCCGCAGTTTCTCAATCAACATCTCTGCAACCTGTCTCACCGATGTGTTGACTCCGGTACCCACATTAAACATTTCGTAATTCGCTTCGGTTTTTTCCATTGCTAGGATATTTGCCTGGACGATATCCGAAACATGAACGAAATCACGACTCTGCAAGCCGTCCTCGAAGACAACGGGTGGAGCGTTGTTCAAAATCCTCGAAGAAAAAATAGCGGCAACACCGGTGTACGGGTTGGACAGAGCTTGTCGGGTCCCATAGATGTTAAAATAACGGAGGGCGACAGTCGGGATGCCGTATGATCGCCCGGTGACCAGAAACATTTCTTCATGATCTCTTTTGGTGATGGCATAGATGGATGTCGGAAACAAGGGTTTTTCTTCCGAAGTACCCATGTGTGCGGCCGGCTCGGAGCAGGTCGGACAACGGATTTCCCAGTCTTTCCCTTTCAATTGTTCCACTGGGCGGAGCTTAGGATACACGACTCCACAGTGGTGGCATGAATACTGACCTTCGCCGTAAATTGACATCGACGATGCAACAATCACTTTTTCGATTCGATCGCGAACAGCCGGTGTATTGATGATAATATCCAGCAAATTAGCGCCTCCGGTCGAGTTATAATCGGCGTATTTTCGAATCTGATACATGGATTGACCGACACCGACTGCTGCAGCCTGGTGAAAAACGACTTCCTTTCCGGTCATCACATGGCATAGAGCATCATGGTCTCGGACATCGCCCCGGACGAACTCCGCATGCGCATTGAGATATGCCGGTTTTTTGCCGCCATGGACCTGATCTTCCAGATTATCGAAAATGGTCACCGAATGACCCGATTCCACCAGCCGGTCAACTAAATGCGATCCAACAAATCCTGCTCCACCCGTTACTAGTATTTTTTTTCCTGTCATATCCTATCTCCCGTTCCGGTTCTTCCTCCGTCAATCCGGTTCCAGTTTCACCGGTATCGGATGAGATTCCGTTATACCGGTTTCCCGTTATTCATTCCATGTTCGGTTCCCGTTCCGCTTTGTATCGCTCGATCAGACGTGTGGCACATTGCCGGATTGCGCGAGCGACCATCGGGTCCAGGATTGATCCGGTAAATCGTTTCAGAGCATGCTCCAACAGATCGGAGTCTGCCAGATCGATATCTTCCAGAAACAAAACCGCCCGAATAATTCGGCTACCAAGCGGTATTGCGTTCCCACACAAAGCCGATGGTGTTCCGGATCCATCGAAATTTTCGTTTCGATGCTGAATAATTCGAAATACATCCCCCATGCCAGGCAGGTTTTCTAACCGAGTCATCAGAGATGCGTTGATTTTTTCATCGAACAACCGGTCCTCTGGAAGTGTTTCCATCAGTGAAACAGGTTCCCGACGACCACTCATCATGGCCGCGAGGAATGCCGCTGCCGTGATCAGTTCCATCTGATCATCTGGTAATCCCATGCAATCGGCGATCATTCGCGCGCTTCCAGCAACGCGGGATGCTCTCCCGGGAGGTAACGCTCCATTACGCCGGTCGATGATTTCCGACGCCAATTGCAAAGACGATAACAACCGTTGCTGCAATTCCTGGTGGTTTTTAAACGTGTTGATCTGCCCGCCTGCGACAGTGGCAATCGCTGACAGCAAGGTCA
>JAFGMN010000132.1 GCA_016927515.1 candidate division CSSED10-310 bacterium
GACGCCGAATGCGCGTCATGCAGTCCGTGCAGGGGAGTCAACTGGTCGAACAGCATCAGGGCCAGGTGGCGGACATGAATCGCATGTTCCGCATCGGGGTCGGCGGTATGCATGAGCCGTTCGGCAAGAATATACAGTGTTTCCCAATTCATTTCTTTTTCGCCGATTTCTTCAGTTTGACCTCTGAAAGCCGGGATTCGAAGGGTCCGGTGCCAAGTGCCTTGACGAGATCTTCATAGGGTGGAGATTTAACGCCACCTTTTCGTGCGATGGCAATCAGTTTTATCTGGCTGCATACCTTGTGCTGGCCTTTGATCCGTTCCACTCGCCGGTAGCTGCCGTCGGATTGCATGACCCGTGCTTTGACATTATCGTTGAGATAGGTCATCAGGATTTCGTCAATAATACGTGTTTTTAAGCGTTTGTCCTCGATCGGAAACAATGCTTCCACCCGCCGCTTGAAATTACGGGGCATCCAGTCCGCGCTGCCTGAAAAGATCTCCGGATCACCACCGTTATGGAAGTAATAAATCCGCGTATGTTCCAGGAATCGGTCGAGAATGCTGGTTACCTGGATCGTATCGCTGATACCGGGAATTCCCGGGCGCAGGCAGCAGATTCCACGTACGATCAGGTTGATGCGCACACCGGCAGCGGACGCTTTGTACAGCCAGCGGATCATTTTCGGTTCCACCAGGGCATTCATTTTGGCGATAATCAGACCGGGCTGTTCCGGCGTGCTCTTTTCGATTTCGCGTTTGATCCGGGAAATCATGGCATCCATGGTATTGACTGGTGATATGGCGATTTTACGGAACATATTCATTACGGTGTCCTGGGAAAATGTTCGGCCGCCGACCCATGAATTGAAGCCGGTAATGACGTTGAAAAGAGAGGAGACATCATGTCCGAAATCGTCATCGGCGGTCAGGAGTCCGATATCGGTGTAGAGTTTGGCAGTGCTGGAGTTATAGTTTCCAGTGGACAGGTGAACGTATTTTTTCAGGCCGGTTTTTTCACGGCGGACGACAAGGGTGGCTTTGCAGTGGACTTTCCATTTGACGAAGCCGAAGACGATGTTGATACCGGCATCTGCCATCCGGTGAGACCAACCGATATTGGATTCTTCATCGAAGCGGGCTTTGAGTTCGAGTATAGCGGTGACTTGTTTTCCGTTTTCTGCTGCGCGGATCAGAGCGGCGACGATAGGGGAGTTGCTTCCGGTGCGATAGAGGGTCTGTTTAATGGCCAGTACGTGGGGATCCATGGCGGCTCGGTTGATAAAATCCACGACGACGGCAAAACTGTCGTAAGGATGATGCAGCAGGATATCACCGTCAGAGATGACTTTGAAGATATCGGCGTCTGTATCGAGGCGTTGGGGGATTCTGGGATTGAAAGGGGGGTCCCGGAATGCTGGATCGACCTTGAGGTTCATGAGTTTCATAAAGCAGGTGGTATTGAGGGGTCCGTCAATTTCGTAGACATGGTTTGGATCAAGATTGAGGTGTTCGCACAATAATCGGATCAAATCCGGTGGGGTGTCTTTTTTTATTTCCAGCCGGACGGCGATTTGGTTAGACCGGTCTTTTAGTTCGGCTTCGAGGGAGGTCAACAGATCCAGGACTTCGTTTTCATGAAGATCGTAATCAAGGTTCCGGGTGACCCGGATTGGGATAGCCTGTTCAACGATCATTCCGGAAAAAACGATATCGAGATTATGAGCGATTACGTCTTCCAGAAAGATGAAGTGGTATCCGTCAGCAGATTCCATGACAGGGATAAGGCGATCGATGATGGAAGGTATTTCCACGAAAGCCATGGCCTGAGGGTGATTTTCTGTTTGATCGCCGGCAAAGAGCACCATCAAGTTTTCTTTCAGATTTCCGAGATAGGGAAATGGGTGACCGGCATCCACAGCGAGCGGTGTCAGAATCGGAAAGACCTGATCGAGGAAGAATGTTCGCAGCGAGCGAAGTTCATCTTCGGGCAGTTCGCGGATGGTGTGAAAATGTATGCCGGCGCGAGCCAGGCCCGGCAGAACGGTTTCCCGCAGGCACGTGTATTGTTCTGCTACTTTCGGCTGATTGCTTGCGGCGATGGTGTCCAGTTGTTTTTGAACAGAGAGACCCGCGGGATCGATCTCGTCCAGGTCAACTTCCCGGGCTCGGCTGAGACTTCCGACGCGAACCATGTAAAACTCATCCAGGTTCGATGAAAAAATGGAGATAAACTTGATTTTTTCCAGTTCCGGCGTTTGTGGATCTTGGGCCTCTTCCAGCACGCGGTAATTGAAATCCAGCCAGGATAACTCCCGGTTGATGAACAACTCGGGTTCCTTGTAATCGGTGATGTCGGAAGGTCGGACTATCTCGTTCATCACGGTCTCCTTACAGCAGCGGAGGGCGGGGCCGCGTATCGTCCAGAACACGACGGATCGCGGCGATGAATGTTTCGATGATTTTTATGCGCGCAAACAGCTTATTGTTACCTTCGATCACCGTCCAGGGTGCATGAGCGGTGGATGTTTTCTGGATCATGTCGGCTACCGCCAGCTCGTAATGCTCCCACTTTTCGCGATTTCGCCAGTCCTCATCGGTTATTTTCCATTGTTTGTACGGCGTATTTTCCCGGTCTTTGAACCGGAGCAATTGCTCGTCTTTGTCGATATGCAACCAATATTTGACGATGACCATACCGAAATTCGACACCATCCGTTCAAACTCGTTGATTTCCTGGTAGGCCCGTTGCCAGTCGTCACGCGTGCAGAACCCCTCGATCCGTTCCACGAGTACGCGGCCGTACCAGGAACGGTCGAAGATTGTCAGGTGGCCGGCTTTTGGGAGTCGTGTCCAAAAGCGCCATAAATAATGATGTGCCAGTTCGATTTCGGTCGGAGCGGAAATTGTTACAACCTCGAATCCCCGGGGATCCAGCGGAGCGACCAGCCGCCGGATAGCGCCGCCTTTGCCGGCGGCATCCCATCCCTGAAAAACCAGGCAGGCACCGATTCGGTCCATATACATCCGATGATGCAGTTCCCGCACCTCCTTCTGCCGTTTGGCCAACCGTGCTTCGTATTCCTTTCGATCCATGGGTATCCGGGTCGTGTATTTTGCCAGGAACGACCGGCTGTTCATCAGGATGGTTCGGTACTTGTTCAAATCCAGCGGGTCACCCATCACCGGCTCGCGTTCGCACCTTATGGTATTCATTTCGACAGCGGATTCCATCGCATGGATCAACGTTTCAAATACCTTGATCCGCATGAATTGATGATTTTCTGCTTCGACCAATGTCCAGGGTGCTTCCGCTGTCGACGTCTTAACAAGCATCTCCTCGAGGGCTTCGATATACGCGTCATATTTCCGGTGCTCTTCCCACGATTCCGGCGTGATACGCCATGCTTCCGCCGGTTCCTCCTCCATCTTCCGGAACCGCACCGCCTGTTCCTTCTGGCTGATATGCAGAAAAAACTTGACGATAACATGACCGGAATCCGCCAAATGGCGCTCGAAAGCATCGATTTCATCATAGGCCTGAGACCAGACCGGCTGAGACAGCCGACCTTCAATGCGATCAGCCAGGACCTGTTTGTACCAGGAGCGCTGAAAAATGGCGATGTATCCGGCCCGGGGAATTTTTGTTGCGTACCGCCATAAATACGGCCGTAGCGTGTCTTCGCGGCTTGGAACATCGAGGGAAAAGACTTTGAAACCGCGCGGATCAATCGCGCGCATCAGCCGATTGATACAACTGCTTTTACCGGACGCTTTCCACCCTTCGAAGACAATAATCAGCGGAATCTTCCGTTCCCGGAACGTCCGCTGAAGGGCTGCCAGCCGGTATTCCAGCGGCGTGACAAGCGCTTTATACTCCTTTTTGCTCAATTTCAGTTTCAAGTCTAGTTTTTCTAGCATGCATCGATCTCCAACCTGATAGCCTATCGAAGCCCGAACATGTTTTCAATCGCCAGACCCTCTCCGGTGTGTTATCTCGTTTCACGAATGACTATCGGTCTCCTCGAATGGTGGGTAAACTAAAGGAATGCTAACGGCTTTTTCATCCGGCGATTGTATGAACCGAACGGAGGGAAAACCGGATGAACCATCAATCCCATTCGAAAGCTGATATGCACGTCCATTCGAAATACTCGGATCGCCCATCCGAATGGTTTCTCAGACGGATCGGGGCACCGGAAAGTTTTGTTGAACCGGTGGCGTTGTATCATCATTGTCGACGACACGGGATGGATTTTGTGACGATATCGGATCATAACCGGATCGATGGGGCTTTGGAGATAGCCGATCTGCCGGGTTCCTTTTTATCGGCGGAGTTGACAACCTATTTTCCGGAAGACGGATGCAAAATACATATTCTAGTCAGTGGCATCACGGAAGCGCAGTTTGCGGAATTGAATTATCTGCGGGAAAATATATACGATCTGCGCACCTTTATGCTCAACAACGATATTCTGCATTCGGTGAATCACCCGTTTTTCAGTATCAACGGCCGTCTGACGGTTGCGCATATCGAGCGGTTGCTGGTCATGTTCACGCATTTCGAAGCCATCAACGGTACGCGGAATCCGGTGGCGCATCATGTGGCTCAGGCGATCTTCACAAGTTTATCGGAAGACAGGCTGTCGATGATGGCGGAACATTACGGGATTGTTCCGCGGGGTTCCGAGCCATGGAAAAAGGTATTGATTGGCGGCAGTGATGATCACAGCGGATACTATGCGGCCGATGCCTGGACATCAACACCCGTGGCGAAAAACGTCGATGAATTTATTCAGTATATCCGAAATGGACATGCGCAACCGGGTGGTGACTGCGGATCGTGCACAAAATTTGCCAACAGTCTGATCATGATCGCTTCACAATATATAAGTAATCGATTGGCTGGCGGGTCTTCGGGTGGATCGGACAGCGGTGTTTTTGGTGCTGTAATGAACAGGTTGACGGGAAAAATCATTGTTCCGCAGAAAAAAAAGCGAAATTTTATGTTCATTCGACGATTCGTTGAGCCGTTGATTCAACGGCATCGGACCCGATCATGGTCTCTTCAGGAAAAGGAGATTGTTGCGGATCTTCAGGATGTTTTCTCTACGTTCAAATCAACGGATTCCCCATCCGGCAATGAAAATGTCCATGAACGGAATTTTATGATGACCGCCAAAGCCGCACATGAATTGAGCTATCGTTTTTTTCTCCGGTTTCTTCGGAAAATGAAAACGGGTTCCATCATCGGTGCCGTTGAGTCGCTCGCTGCTCTCAGTCCTGTGCTGCTGGGTATCGCTCCCTACCTGACTTCTTACAAAACTCAGCATCGCGATGATCGCCTGATCCGATCGATCGTCGATCATTTTCACCTGAATGACCGGGTCACGGTGACAACGGGTCGAAGGGCATGGCTCACCGATACGTTCGATGACATCAACGGTGTCTCCCATACGATTCGAACCCTGGCCTCATTGGCACATACCCGAAACGGCAATCTGTCCGTCATCACGGCTCTCGAACGGATCAGCGCCGTTGATTTCCCTGTCATCAATTTCCAGCCCGTCGGCAGTTTCAGTTTGCCGGAATATCCACAGCAGGAACTATCATTTCCGCCGATTTTGAACATCATCGATACCATCGAGCGGAATCGGTATGACGAACTGATCGTATCGACGCCCGGTCCGGTGGGCCTGTGCGGCTTATTGGCCGCGCGTTTGCTGAATATTCCTGTCCGGGGAATCTATCATACTGATTTTCCGCGCTATATTCGGGAATGGACGGAAGATGACACAATGAGCGAGATCGCGGGCCGGTATATGCGCTGGTTTTACGGCCAGATGAATACTGTGTATGCGCCGACCGAGGCTTATGTGGAAGAATTAATCGAGCTGGGAATTCCTGCTGAAAAACTGCGTGTTCTCCCGCGGGGAGTCTGTACGAAAACGTTCAATCCATCGTTTCGGCAGGAGACATACTGGCAGCGGTTTGGATTGAATGGGGGATTCAAGTATGTGTATGTGGGTCGTGTGGCATACGAGAAAAACGTAAAAACGTTGCTTGAAGCCTGGAAGATTCTTGTTCGGGGTGGAATTACGGCGGAACTGGCGGTGGTCGGAGACGGTCCGCACAGGAAAGAAATCATGAAGGAATACGAGGACGTACCCGGATTGGTGTTTACGGGTTTTCTGAAAGGAAACGATCTCAGTTGTGCCTATGCTGCTTCAGATATCCTGGTTTTTCCCAGTATGACCGATACATTCGGTAATGTCGTGCTGGAGGCGCATGCATCTGGTTTGCCGGCGATCGTATCGGATCGAGGCGGTCCGCAGGAAATCGTCCGGGTGCATCGGTCCGGATTGATCGTGGATGCATCGAATCCCCAAAACCTGGCGCAGGCAATGATCCGGGTGCTCAACGATCAGGGATTGTATACCTCGCTGAAGCAGAACGCTCTGCAATCCGCCGCTCTTCGCCAATGGGATCATGTCCTGGATTTACTGGACACTCCTTTTGAATCGGTGTGAATCGCGGTTGCTGTCTGATACGGCGTGTTTTATTCTTCCGAAAATGATACATACCACGTGTGCTGATCCCCGTGACAGGTTGTAATGTGTGTGGAGGAGCGTATGAAACGGATAGTCGCGATGCTGCTGTTCCCGATGCTGCTGATTCTACTGGCCGGCCGGATCCATGCCGAACTGCCGGGTGTGTCACCGCTGCCGGGCTTTTTTTCGACCGATGGCGCTGTTTTCGATATGGTGCGCCACGGGGATGTGCTCTATGTCGGAGGTGACTTCGACAATGTCGGTCAGGCCGTTGGTCACGCGGCTCCATTCGATGCTGTAACCGGACAATTGCAACCGGCGTTTCCGAAAGTTACCGGCGGCTCCGTATATGCCTTCGAACCGGATGGTGCCGGCGGCTGGTTTCTGGGTGGCGAATTCACCGATATCGGTGGATTGCCCCGGGCCGGTATCGCCCATCTTCTGTCCGATTACTCCGTGGATGCTGCATGGAATCCCGGCGCAAATGGAACCGTCTATGCGCTGCTTCTCCATAACAACGTTCTGTACCTTGGAGGGGCTTTTACGTTGACTGCCGGGCAGAACCGCCAGTACCTCGCAGCGCTCGATCCGGTCACCGGAGCCGTCACCGGCTGGAATCCCGGAGCCGACAGTTACATTCATTGCCTTGCCGCCGGTGGAAGCGCTGTTTATGCGGGCGGAAGTTTCACCGTCATCGGAGGCGTTCCCCGGGCGTATCTTGCCGAAATCGACACAGC
>JAFGMN010000133.1 GCA_016927515.1 candidate division CSSED10-310 bacterium
CGTGGTGATGCTTCCCTCGAACCGGCCGGCCTCGACTTCACTCAGCATGACAGCTTCAGGTGTCGTTTCCGTTGTGCTTTCGATCATGACCTGCTGCGTGCCCGCTCCTACCAGGTCCAAATCTTCCACGACGATGAGGATCGTATCATCACAGTTGTATGCCGCGTGATTCAACGACACAGCGCCTTCCGATGTCGGACCGGATCCCGACATGGTCAATGTTGAACCGTATCCGGCAGGCCATTCATCATACTGCGGATGCTCATCGTCTTCGTCCATGTCCAGCGCATACTGATACGCTTCATCCATCGTGACTTCGTTATCGTTGTTGGTATCCGCATCCACCGGGTTACCATAGGCATCTTCCCAGTTGATCGCCGCCGTCCAGTGGAACACATACGTGTCATACACATAGTCCGGCCCCATGGCCCAACTGTATTCATGATCGTTGGCCGCCGTCGAAATCACCCGTGGAACCGTTGAATTCATTTCGATGATGTCGTTGACGAAACCACCCGAAAAACACGGTTCCAGCGTGAAAATCATCTCCCGGCACTGAATCGGTTCGATCAGGTCGGCAAAATCGTAATCCCAGATTTCTTCACTGTTCCACAGGTTCATGGACGTGGGCTGACCGGGTGTCCCATACTGTCCGTTCCCATGATCCGTCGTGAACACAAACAGCGTATCCTGTGATCCCAGCGTGGTTGCGAGGTTTGAGAAAATCGTCTGCAGGTTGCTCGTGATGCACGAATACATGATGTCGTCATCGCCGTCGCCGTCGAGATCGGGGTTGGAGTTCTGACCGTTGGACTGATCGGGTGCCGGGTCGAGTCCATCGGAAATCGCCACGATGATGTGATCATCGAGATACCCGTACGTGTTGACCAGGGTGGTATAAATACTCGAGCAGTCGTTCCAATACCGGACATGGTTGGATCCCGAGGAAGCACCTCCGGACAGGATAACGGCCCACAGGTGTTCAGCGCTGCGGCCGTTGATCTGCTTTTTTGCGGCAGGCCGGAGGTTTTCGCCTCCCAGAATGTCCGCGCCCTGGAACCGGGTCATCTCGCGCAGATTCTCGGGTGGCCGGGTTCCTTCGAACACGGTGACCGCATCGGTCACCGGATCGATCAATACATACCGGCACGCATGTTCCCAGTTGGCACCGGGATGCAGATCGATGAACACAACCCATGCCGCACTGTCCAGCGTCATGAACGGTCCCTTGAACGTCTCAATCACCGTTCCCGCCGGCATCGCTTTCTGCGAACCATACACCGGCACCATGTCCTGACCATCCGTCAGAACCGTTTCCTTCACGATACGATAGGCCTGGTCGGGCGAGTCAACCACCGCTCCGGCCGGCACCGAGGCGATCAGTAAAACCGCCGCCATCATTGAAAACCATACGATACCTTTCATTCTATTCCTCCAGTTTATCGTTGACCGTCAGAAACACACCATCACAGCCCGTTTCCTATTCAAGCAGGGTGCCAGATACCCTTGCACACACACTCCCGATCCGCCCGATGGATCCACCGGAAAAGATCCATCTTCCCCGTGGGTTGCTCGACCCGGACACTTCACAGGTTCACTTTGCCCCGGAAAACCTTGAATTTTGCAGTCAGTTTGCATAAATTCTCTTCGTTTGGCCTGCAACCCGCAGTCCATTTAACAGGAGTTTGACAAATGAAACAACAGGAAAAACTGCAGCGGCTTCAACAGCAGATCGAAGATAACGGGATCCAGATGCTGGATCTGAAGTTCGTGGACTTGACCGGAAAGTTCCGCCATGTGACGCTTCCGTCAAGCGCTCTGACTGAATCACTGCTCACCGACGGCGTCGGATTCGACGGATCCAGCGTCGGTTTTAAAAGTGTCAAAAGCGGTGATATGTGCCTGCGACCCGATCTCGATTCATCGTTCATCGATCCGTTCTGGAACCGATCCACGATGAGCATGATCTGCGATATCGTGGAAGCCGATTCCCGTGCTCCGTTCATCGGAGATCCCCGGTCGATCGCCCGGCGAGCGATCGAATTCATTCGTGAAAGCACGATAGCCCAGGAGGTTTTCCTGTTGCCCGAATTCGAGTTCAACATCATGGACGAAGTCAGCTATGAAGTGACTCCCCATCGGTGTTTCTTCGATATCGAATCCAACGAGTCCAGCCGGACATCGAAAAACCCCGAAAATCCGCTGTCCGGATACTGGATTCCCGAACAGCAGGGATACCACCGGGCACCTCCCCATGATTTTTATCGCAATATCCGGGCTGAAATCGTCGAAGGACTCGAGAATCTGAATATCGATGTCAAATACCATCATCATGAAGTTGGAGCCACGGGACAACAGGAAATCGAACTCAATATGGCTCCGATGATGCACGCCTGCGACAGCGCCATGCTCGTCAAATACGTCGTGCACAATGTCGTCATTAATTACGGTCTGACGGCGACGTTCATGCCCAAACCCATCGTCGGTGAATCCGGCAACGGCATGCATATGCATGTCCGCCTGGCCGGAAAACAGAACGCGCCGGTGTTTTTCTCCGATACCGATCCCACCGGGCTTTCCGACCTGGCCTATTGTTTTATCGGAGGCGTTATCGTGCACGGTCAGTCCCTCGCGGCTTTCACCAATCCGTCCATCAACTCATACCGACGGCTCATTCCGGGATTCGAAGCGCCAACCATCCTGTTCTTTTCTCTGGGCAGTCGCAATGCTGCCATCCGCGTACCCAAATACGCAACGACACCGGATAAAAAACGGTTCGAAATCCGATTTCCCGATGCCACCTGCAATATCTATTTCGCTACCGCCGCCATTTTAATGGCCGGTATCGACGGCGTCCGCCGGGGAATCCACGCCCGGGAACAGGGCTGGGGTCCATATAACGATATGCGGAACGAACCGGCACGCATCCAGAAGAAAATTCCCCGTCTGCCCGTCACCCTCGAAGATGCGCTCAATGCCCTCAAAAAAGATCACACGTATCTGCAACAGGGCGACGTCTTTACCCAGCAGCTGATCGATGGATGGATCGCGTCGAAATGGCAGAAAGAAATCATACCGATGCAACAGACGACCACTCCGCTGGAATTCCAGCTCTATTACAGCTGCTGATGAGACAGGATATCCGGGCCAGGCTGTCTGTTATCGTTCTCAGCTTTAACGGTATGCAGCACCTGCCGGAATGCCTGGCTTCCATTCAGCGCCAGATCTCCGATCTGGACGAATTCATCGTCGTAGACAACGGTTCCCGGGATGGTTCCGCCGAGTATGTCGGAACCCATTTTCCAGACGCCCGCCTGATCCGGCTACCGGAAAATCAGGGATTTTGCCGCGGAATGAATGTCGGCATCCAAAACGCGTCCGGCGATCTGATCCTGCTGCTGAACCAGGATCTGCGCCTTCATGACGCCTGCCTCCGCAATCTGGTTCACACCTGGCACCACCCACCC
>JAFGMN010000134.1 GCA_016927515.1 candidate division CSSED10-310 bacterium
ACGGGCCGGCCGGAGCGGCTCCGGGGAATCGAACCCGGAAACCGAAGCCAGGGTGGTTGAGCGGGATCCCGCCGAATCCCCGATAAACTGAGTGAACCGGAATCGCCACAGCGTGATCAGAACGGCTGCAATGGACAATCCGACCCAGACCAGACGATTGATCAGAAAAAGACCCTCCAATGGAATGGTCTGCGTATTTTTCTGGACAATAGTCCAGTAATCGAGGGTGGAAATCATCGATGCGATGAAACCGAGGGGTTCAATCAGAGACGCGATGTCATGATTGTCCAGAGAACTCATCATCCCAAGCGCCAGCATGTACCCGACGAAAAAGAGAACGGCGATGGAATAGACAGGCATGGCCCGGCGGGTCAGGATACTGACGGAAAAAAACAGAGCGGCAAGGATAAACAGGTTGGGAAGGATCATAACCAGGTACGGGTTCAGGAAAAAGGCGAGGTGGAACGGTCCGATTTTTTCTGCATCGAGAATGGGCAGCGCGGTGGCCAGGAAGATGCCGAGGCCGATTCCGCTGAATATGAACACCAGCGTTGTGAATCCGCCGGCAAAGCGCCCGGCAAGGTAGGGCAGTTTGTGAATCGGTTTCGTGAAAAACATCGGAAAAGCACCGCTGTCAAAGTCCCGCAGCGTGATATTCATCATCACAGCCGTGATGATAAACAACCCCAAATAACTCCACAGGGCAGAAAAGTTGAAAATAATATAGGGCGAGTTCAAAAACACTTTTCCCGTCGAATCGCCGGCGTTTACTTCAACGCCGGTGAACAATCCGCCAGCTCCAAGAACCCCCAGGAACGACGTAAAGAAAATCAGTCCGAAGTAAATCCATGTAGAAATTTGTCGCGCACGATACCGTAATTCGTACGTGAAGAATCGCATGAACATCATCGCCATGACCGGACTCCTATCCACCCGACGCGAATACATGCCGGCCCGCAAACTCAGCATCGTGATGCCGGATCGTCATGAAGTAAACATCTTCCAGATCCGGTTCCGCAGGCTGAAACCCGTCCCCGGGATCCGATTCGCAATATATCCGGACCTTGATACGACCTCCGAATAACCGGGATGAAATCACAATGTGCCTGTTTTCAAGCAACGGCATCGCCTGGCGATCGACGATCCGCCGCCAGACATTTCCCGCCATGGTCTGGATCGCATCAAGCGGATTCCGGTTCAGCAACAGCTGACCCTTATGGATAATGGCCATATTCCGGCACACATCACTGACGTCAGCTACAATATGGGTGGACAAGATCACAACGATGTTTTCTCCAATTTCACTGAGAATATTGTGAAAACGAATCCGCTCCTCAGGATCCAGGCCAGCCGTGGGTTCATCGACAATCAACAGCCTGGGATCCCCGAGCAGCGCTTGGGCGATACCAAAACGCTGCTTCATTCCTCCCGAATACACGCCAAGCCGTTTTTTCCTGTGCGCTGTAAGATTGGCCTTCGCCAGCAGATGATCAACATGCTCCCGACGACGGTTTCGAGATGCAATCCCCTTCAATACCGCCAGGTGATCCAGCAAGTCTTCCGCCGTCACCTTGGGATCTAAACCAAACTCCTGCGGCAAATACCCAAGCAGCTTCCGGACCGCATGCTTCTCCTTCAAAACATCCAGACCATTCAGCATGATCGTCCCGGAATCCGGCTCCTGCAGCGTCGCAATGATTCGCATCAATGTGGATTTTCCTGCGCCATTCGGACCCAGAAGCCCGAACATCCCACTGCGCACGGTCAAGGAGACATCCTGCAACGCCTGCACACCACCAGGATATGTCTTCGACAAATGCTCAATCGTCAGTTCCATCGGTTTCGATTCTCCTTATCAGGTTACATCCTTGCGCATGGGTTCATGCCCGGTCAGCTCTTTTTCCCCTGGCTCGTTTTCGTTGCCCCGCTTTCCATCGACTCGCTTTGCGTTGGTCCGCGTTGCGTTGACTCGTTATCCGTCGACCCGCTCCCTGTTACGGGGTATCCACTCGATTTGTTCATTCTTTGCCAGGATCCTGTCGCGGTTCATTGTCCGGAGTTCATTTCACCGTCCCGGACGACACCGTTGAATCATCACACGGTTCGGTCGCACCGGTCGCACCGGCCGCACCGGCACCGAAGCCAAGGCCGATAAGATCCGCCGCGATCGTCAAAACCAGGAACCTCACCACCGGACGTGTCATACCCGTATCCTCCATCTTGGAATCAATCTGTTTTGGATCCTCGAATCACGAGCAGTATATCCGGAGCATGGGTGTCGAAGCAAAACGGGCTTCGCTTGCGTTTTCAGGGTATCAGCTGTAAATATAGAGGATCAGAGTCCGGTTCAGATGATCAGCGTTCGATTCAATGGATAAGTGCTCGATTCAATGGATGAGCGTGCGGTTCAAAGGATGAGCGTGCGGTATAAAGGAGGTGTTCCCATGATGCGGTATCTGGTCGTTGGTTTCCTGGTCGCGTGTACCCCGATGTTCGTTGCTGCTGACTGTTCCGCCGACGATTGGGCGGGTTCTCTCCTTCCGATACTGCCGGAACCCGGCCCCGATGCCATTGCAGTGGATACGGAGAGCACGGCAACGATCTACAACTCGGCTTCCAACTGGATCTGCCGGGGTGATCTGCATCAGGGATGGCAGCTGGAGACCGTTTCGGATCGTCCTGTCGTCTGCCTGGATGTGGCAACGGAGGAAAATGAGCTGTTGGTCGCCACGGCCTGCACCGATGGCAGTGTTTGGTATCGGTGGCGCAGCCCCGCTGGTGAGTGGAAATCAGAACTCATCGAATCGTTCCCGCCCAATGCCGTCGGCCGCGTGGAAATCGAACGGGGATCGGATGGTTCCATCTGGATCGCCGTACTTTTTCACGACACGTTCTATCTGTATCAGTCAACACCGGATGGCTGGATGGAGTATTCCGTTGAAGGCATGCCCACCCACATCGAAGACCAGGCATCATGGCGCTTTGAGGTTGACGGGTCCAACCGGCTGCACCTGGTGCGTCAGACACAAATCAACGGATTCCATCATGTGACGGGAATACCGGGTGATTGGATAGATTCGCAGATTGATTCGATCCGCTATCTTCCGGGGAAATCATGCGAGTTTACGTTGACCGGCATGGAGATGCGCCGGGACAACATGCCGGTTCTGATGATCGCGGGAACGGCAGTGGCCGGTGGGGTCTCCGACATCTTCACGGCGGCAGTGGTCGGGAGCGAAGGCGACTGGGAAACCGTCGAATGCTGGTCCCGGTCACCGGGGGTGATCGCGTATGATTATGCACGGGATCGTCTGCATTGCGCCTATGTTTACTATTCAAACGATTACTACCCGCAGAGCATGGAATACTATACCGTTAAACTGGGAAAAGACAGCCGCGATGCCCATTCGCCTTCCGAGTCACCTTCGTATAATTATGTCTACGCCATGACTATCGGAAAACTGGATCTTCCGCATGTCGTCGGTCGATATGTGACGTATCAAGGCATCGTTCAGTACTATTACAATCGTCCGCCGGCGGATATCACCATCGAAATTGAATCTGCTTATTACCCGGAACATGCGTGGGATTACAAAAAAGTATTCACAACGATCCGGAATTGGAAGTGGGAAACACCGATCCGGCTCGGCGTCGTCGCGGACATTGCCGGTGCCTTGTATTGGTGGCCGGACTGGTCGGGAACACCGGAGCTGCATCCGCTGACCCTTGAGACCGGTTACCGATTCGACGAGATCATCCTTGCACCGATTGACCACGGAACGGCTGGCATCACCATCACATTTTATACGGCTCTGCTCCATCCGGTGGACAATGTGATGCTCAACGGTCAGTGCGTGAGCCAGACGACGCTGTATTATTGATTGAATCAGCCAAAAATCCGAGGACGATCCGATTGAACACGCTGGATTGGTCTACCGGAGTCGCATGATATGAATCATGGATGATGCGGATGTCGGCGACCGGGAGTTTTTCTGCCATCGCCTGTTTCTCGGAAAACGGCAGGTAATCGTGTTCAGCGGCAACGATTAGAACGGGTGAGTGAATCTCGTGGAGTCGATCTGTTACGCACCAGCCGGCGATGGCCCGGATCGCCGCTCGGTACATTCGCCGGTCGTTTTGCCGGTATTCCTGAACGAATGTCCGGCGGACATCCGCCTGGTCCGGCCCGGGAAACAATTTCTTGGCAACCGCCATCCCGGTCACTGTCATCCCCAGGATGCTGACGAGACCGAGGCGATGCCAAAAGAACCACCGGCTTTTCATGGTTTTGAGCCGGGCATCGGCCAGGGTATTCACGAGAACGAGCCGATGGACACGCTCCGGTGCATCGAGAGCCAATTGCAGTGCGACCATTCCGCCGAGAGACAAGCCGACGACATGCACGGGAGGGAGATGCAGCCGGGAGAGGAATTCGGCAATATCCGCTGCATAATCGGTCATTCGTTTCGGGGGACGGACCGCCCGGGAGTGGCCGTGGCCGCGTAAATCAACGGTGATCACGCGATACGCCGTTTCGAAAAACGACACCTGATTCCGCCAGCTGCTCATCTCAGCGCCCAACCCGTGAATAAACAGAATCGGCGTTCCGTTTCCGGAGATCGCATAATGGAACACACCCGCAGACAGCTCAATATCCGGCATGGCTTCAGTGATAGGCATTCCGGACGTGGATTGTCAACAGGCGAACCCCTGTCATGTTCTGGCCTCTGTCATGTTCTGGCACCTGTCACATTCCGGCAAACCGGGAGCGGAATATAAAGAAAACGGCTCCCATGAGACACAGACCGGCCCACAGGAAATCGAGCGTCACCTTTTCTTTCATATACATGATTGAAAACGGAACGAAGACCATCAACGTGATGGCTTCCTGGAGAATTTTCAATTGTCCGACGGTCAGTATCCGGTGCCCGATCCGATTGGCTGGCACCTGCAACAGGTATTCGAACAGCGCAATCCCCCAACTCACCAGCGCGGCGATGATCCAGGGCCGATGAGACAGGTTCTTCAAATGACCGTACCAGGCAAACGTCATAAAGACATTACTGCAGCTCAGCAATATGATCGTCACGGCGATTCGATTCATTTCCTGCACCATCCTAAAGAAAACGGTCCCCGCAGGGACCGTCAATTCGATTTGTTCCGGAGAACCAGACCGGCTTAGAAAGCCGCCTCGATTTTTTCAATATCCAGCGATTTAGCAGCCTGCTCCGCTACTTTTTCGTCATCATATCCTTCGGTTTCGATGTTGATCATGGAGCCGCCGTTCAGATTGAAGACGAGCATGCCTTCCTTGGTTTCCGGATCGAGACTCCACTGACCTTTATACCCCTGGTGAATAATCATCTTCGACTGCCGGCTCGCGTCCATCGCTCCCATGGCCGCCGCCATCCCCATGATCGCTCCCAAACCGGCACCGCCCTGAGACGATTTACCGGAAGCCAGCGTGATCGTTACGGATTTCTCGCCATCTTCACTGCGATACTCCCGGCTCACCGCATTGATGCCGAAAATCGACCCCCCATCACCATCCTGGCCTTTCATGCCATCCACTACTTCCGGTAACAGCTTTTTCATTTCCTGAAGCTGCAAATTGGCAATCTCTTTTCGTGCCCATTCCAGATCTTCCAGTGCCTTGGCATACTTTTTCGCTTCGTAGTTCGCGTCTGCGGATTTCAACAAATCGTTGACGTTATCCGCCAAAACGGGACCCGCTGCCAGGGCCACCACACACGCACTCATCAACACGACACTCAACAATTTTTTCATGATTCGAACCTCCATCATATCGTTCATTATTACTCCAGCGTAATCAAACCAAATTGATCTAATCAGGTTATGTCAACAATCAC
>JAFGMN010000135.1 GCA_016927515.1 candidate division CSSED10-310 bacterium
ACCCGAGAGGCATTCCATGCGGAGATAATTATACTCCGTGGAATCGTAATAATCATCGAACGGTAACCACGCCCAGTCGGCTAGTTTAAGCCGGATGCCGTGCCGATCGAGAGTGGTCCTGAGTTCCGCTGCCGGCATTGTCACCGTGCCGCCGTCAAGCATGTCGGCGACCATGCGGGGGATACCCGGCGGTGCCGTTCCGGGATTGGGGGTCAGCAGATGGATCGTCGTCATGTCAGCGTACGGATCGAAACGGGCGATTACGGTGAGTCCATTACTCAGTTCACGCAACTGGGTGGAATCAATCCGTTCGCCGACTGAAGCGTCGGTGCCTGAAGGGATAACCATTACGCTGACCGGCTGGCGGTCTCCAACCCATGTGCGGAAAGGATTCATAACCGCTTCCGGCGTGAGCGCGTCAAGCGCTCGATCCAGGTTCCAAAATGCTTCAAGCGACCCCATGGCAGCATGTTCGCCGATTTCCCTTGCGAGATGATGAAACTTCTCGCATGCAAACGCCCGGTCCACGCGTTCCTGCTTCACGCGACGCATCAGCGCATCGTCGGTCGGCGATTGCTGCAGAAACGTCCGGATACTGGTAACCACGGCTGATTCGATGTCAGCCAGGTACTGATCGGTATCCGGGCGGTCAGCCGATGGTGACAGGCTGAGTTGGAGGAGACTGAAGCCGGTGTGAGGCGATACATAGGCAGAGGGACGGATGGCCAAGGAGTCGAGGGCTTGCTGAAATGGGCTATCCGGGGAGCCGGCCCACAGATCCACTGCTATGCGAAAGGGCAGAAACGCCGGATCATCCGGTGCCGGAGCAGGGAATGCCAGTATGACGAACCGGTCGTCAACCGGACGTTCCACCACGGAACGCAAGCCTTCGGAGGGAAACCGGGGATTGGATCCGGGTCCGGCATGCTCCAGACCCGGTGCAATTCCGCCGTAGAGGAGCCGCAATCGATTCAGCACCGAATGAGGTTCAACATCGCCGATGACAACGGCGGTCATGCGGCTGGGAATATATCGGCTGGAGTAAAATGCAACGATCCGCTCCCGGGAAACATCGGTCACGGTTTGATAATTGCCGATGACAGGCAATCCGTAACCAATCGGTCCGAAGATGGTTTTCCACAGTTCTGCATCAGCGGCAGCCGAAGCATCCCGGATATCGGTGGCGATTTCTTCACACACAACCTGTCGTTCACGTGCCAGTTCGGTTTCCGGAATGGTGGAATTCAGCAATTGATCGGCTTGAATTGCCAATCCATCCATGAATGCAGTAGCCGGCATGACCAGTTCAAAGGAAACGCAATCTTTCCGGGTGTATGCATTGATATATCCGCCTTGGGATTCCACGGCATCCCGGAGTCCGGTAGCGGAATAGGTCGTCGTTCCATCGAACAGCAGATGTTCCAGAAGATGGCTGATTCCGTTGATCGGGAGTGTTTCGGTATGTGAACCTGCGCGGATGTTGATGATACAAGCGGCCAGCGGTGAAGAATGATCTTCGATGATCACGATCTTCATCCCATTATCCAGTGTGGTAGTCCATTGCAGGGTCGATGATGTAGCGGTCTGAAGACCGGTTGAAGCACTGATCGGACCGTCGGCTGGAACGAACAGAAAAAACATCATGAAAAAAAGGAGAATCCGCTTATGTTTCATCGTGGTTTACTCCCGCATTTGTCTTGTGAGTATCATGTTCCTTGGCATTGCGTTCTGAGAAATGTCTTTCCCGGTCACTCCCCCGGAATTCACACCTGATTGGGATATTCGACCCGGCGGGATTACTATACAAGAGGCAGTGGAAGCGCTCAAACGGCTGCCTGAAAAAAGAGGATTAACCGATCCATCGGGCGATCCACATCGGCAGCATACCTCCGATATTGAACAGGGCATGGATAATGATTGCGGGAACGAGGCTGGCGAACCGTTCCCGGTATCGGGCGGTAATGAAACCGAGGATGGTGGTTATGATGATGATCGGAACCGCCCGGGGACCCATCGATCGGATCAGAACCACGTGCATGGCTCCGAAGAACAGGCCGCTGACGATTACCGGAAAACTGCGATACCAGCGGCATGCGACGGTAACCTGGCCCGAGGGGTACAAGAGGCTCTGCAGCAAACCACGGGTGAGGAGTTCCTCAGAAACACTCGCCCAGATCCACACAAATGCGATCAGTTGCGGAATGGTCATGTCTCGAATGATCGGGATGCTGGAATCCTGGGCACCGGAAAGGACACCCAGAGTTGACAACAGGGCGGTTGGCAGTACCCAGAGCAGGATGGAGGGGTGAAACCGGTATTGTCCCCAGGTGAAACCGAAAAAGACCGGGCCGTTCCGATCGATCAGGCGGGCGGTCGCCAGAGTGCCGAGCACCATGATCAGGTGAATGATGAACGACGAGGGAAAGAAGCAGGCTTCCGGCAGGGAAACGTGTGTCCCGGCGAACCATGCCGCAGCAAGAACCGTTCCGGCGATACCCAGCGCGACCAGTGTTCGAAGCGGTTGACGATAATGAATCATGATGGCCTCTTTTCAGCGAGCCGTTTCCGGGGGGGAATGGTCACCCCGTGTGGAAACCGGAGTTTTCACAAGATGCAATCCTTTGAGGTACAAGGTTTCTGGAATCAGAATCATAACTGGATGATCCGGACTTTGCATCAGCATGTCCACGACATGGGCATCGCAGCGAGCATCGACGGCCGCATCGGCGATGACTTTACGAAACAATTCCGGTGAAACGATACCGGAGCATGAAAACGTGAAGAGGCTGCCGCCTGGCCGGAGCAGTTTAAGAGCCAATCTGTTGATATCCTTGTATCCTCTGCATCCTCTGATCAGATGGGACCGCGCCTCGACAAATTTGGGTGGATCGAGAACGATCGCATCGAAACTCCGTCCTTCCCTGTCGTACCGGCGCAGAACCTCGAATGCATCGCCTTTGATGACATCCTGCCGGTCCGGATCGCACCCGTTGAGTTCGCCATGACGACGAATGGTGTCAATCCATGCAGCCACATCCTCAATATGGGTCACGTGACGAGCACCGCCTATCAACGCCGCGATACCGAATCCACCGGTATAGGCAAAGCAATTCAATACATCAGCACCGGCACACGCCAGTTTGACCCGGGCACGATTGATCTGTTGATCGAGGTAAAACCCGGTTTTATGACCATGACGGACATCGACGGTAAATCGCAAATCGCCTTCATCGAATTCGATTGTTTCGGGTGGTTCGGAGCCCCATGCGCATCGCCGGATGAGCGGCAAGTTCTCCTTGGACCGAGGTTCAGTATCGGAACGTTCATATATACCGGAGCATCCGATCCGGCGGGTCAGGACATCGAGAATAACCGGTTTCCATGCCTCGACGCCTCGGCTGGTGAACTGGCAGACGAGGTAATCACGGTATCGATCGACGACAAGACCGGGAAGACCATCACTTTCCGCGGCGATGATCCGGCATGCACCCGCCGGATTCATCATGTGCCAATTCTTGCGGATCTGCAGGGCGTCATCGATGCGGCGTTCGAAAAGCGCTTCGTCAACCGGTTCTTCGGGGTTGAATGTCCACATCCGGACAACAATCTGAGAATCCGGTGACCACGCTCCGCGACCCAGCGGTTTTCCGCTATCGGTGACCACATCAACGGTAGCACCGGGTTCCGGACTGCCGTCCACTCGGTTCACTGCGCCGGAGAAGATCCAGGGATGCCGGCGAAGCACCGATTTTTCCCGCCCCGTTTTCAGGATAACACGGTGTAGCATACGTTAGACCTCACGTCGGTCATCATCAGATGCATCCGGATGAGTCGTGTCACTTTTCGGTGCCTGAAGACCCGTTCGGCCGAAAAATTCGCATGAAAGACCTTTTCTGACAAAGAAAAAACCGACACCCAGCGCAATAATCAATGCCGCCATCCCGTAGAGGACTCCCGGCTGCAGTCCGCTATAGTCAAGAATCACCACTTTTCGGGAAACGGCGACCAGGGCGACCAGAATGACGACCTCTGCATTGACCCGGTCATCCCGCAGGTAGGTTTTGATGCTTTCAATCAGCTCCAGACCAATCAGGACGACGAGAAAGAAACCGAAAACTTCAAGGAGTTCGGTCAGGTCGAACAGAAGAAACGGGGGTCTCAACAGTTCCTCGAACATGACAATCGCCAGTTCGATGGTGGATAGTGCAACGGTCATG
Organism: candidate division CSSED10-310 bacterium; assembly: GCA_016927515.1. GTDB lineage: Bacteria > CSSED10-310 > CSSED10-310 > CSSED10-310 > CSSED10-310 > JAFGMN01. Next base: position 4,218 of record JAFGMN010000135.1, read on the forward strand.
ACCATCAAGCCCAGCAAGGTGACAACGATGGCTCTTTCGAACTTTTTTACAATCATTCCCGGGATCTCCTTTTATTCTGTCCCCCATGGACGGTTCCTCCCGGTCCTTTCGCGGGGATTCTGAGTTAACTGGTATTGTCTCAGGACACGGGCACGGATTTCAAGCCTGCCCGGTCCCCACCTATCGGCGATCCGGTTATTTAAATGCTTCCATTCCTGAGAAATCCCGATATAGATTGAACCGTTCGAGAATACGGCCATCATCCTCATTCATATTCCCGGTGACGATCCGGGTGACGAGTTCGCCCATGCCGGGACCGAACATGAATCCTTGGCCGCACATTCCTACGAGGCTGATCAGGTTCGGCAGTTCACGGGATCGGCCGACGAGGGGGAATCCGTCCGGTGTATTGGGGTATTGTCCACGCCACGCTCGTCGGATCTTCAGATAGGCCAGGCGCGGATACAGGGCAACCATTCGTTTAGCAACCTGCGGAAAAAAATGGCTTGTCGAATCGTTGTCCACGCCGTATAGCGGTGGATCCGGTGTGATGCAGAAAATCACTTGACCTTCGTCGTTCTGGTAAAAGTAATAATTTAGTGAGTCTTCCGCCGGCCGCATATCCACTACCATGGGACCGAAGAAACGCTGCACCGGTTCGGTGATGGCTCCTTCATGATTATCCGGCGTGACAGGCAGGGAAATACCGAGCAAACGTCCGATATCCATCGCGTGATTCCCCGCCGCATTGACCACGTCGCCACAGGCGTAGATATCCCGGTTTGTTCGCACCGCTGTGATTCGTCCGTTATCCTGGTCAAACCCGGTGACGTGTTCATTAAACCGGTATTCTGCACCGTATTGGAGACTTTTAAAATAAAAGGCATTGATTGCCAGCAATGGAGAAGCGCTGCCGTCTTCCGGCGAATAGGTTGCGCCGCGCAGACCGTTCATCGAGATACCGGGTACCAAGTCGTTGTATTCCTGAGGTGACACCCATCGGATATTCAAACCGAAGGTCCACTGGATTTCCATCAAGTCCTTCAGTTTTTTCTCATCAGCGACGGTATAAGCCGGATAGCTGTATCCATTGCTTAGCCAGCCGATATGATCACCATACCGCTCTTTCCACGTGGAAAAAATAGCAATACTTCGAAGACCGATCTGAATTTTTCCATAATCCGAGTGGGTCGCCCGGATACCGCCAATCGCCTTTTTATTATTCATCTGTCCCGGGGAATGCTGCTGTTCGATCACCAGAACCTTGAGCCCGGCTTCAGCCAGTGACATCGCCGCCGGCACACCGACAGAACCAGCACCGATCACCACCACATCCCATGTCTTACTCATGAACCGTTCCTCCCGACACATCCGGAATCTCGCCACCGGCACCCGGTCCACGTCCATCTCCCGATCCGCTTCCGGCTTCATCCCCCAGCGGCGAATGACCGGCGAACGTACCCAGTGGCACTTCGACGAATAGCGGTCGCCGTGTCCCCGCGACAATGTCCGAAATCGGAACACCTTCCTGCCGGAATATCTGGCGAATCATGGCATCGCAGTTTTTCGATCCGCACGGTCCCATCCCTGCCCGGGTAATGGCTTTGATCATGTTGATATCGTGAACGCCTTTTTTGATGAGTGCCCGGACATCACCCGCCGTCACCCGTTCGCAAAGACAGACCATGATATCATCGTCCTTCCCTACCGGAATCACCGGCTTCTCCATCGGCCGAGTCACATCGGAATCCTGGATTCGGAACGAAACAACTCGTTTCGCCACTTCCCGCGGAACACGCAATGCTACCAGGTATGTGTGCGTCTTTCTGTGACGCCGGATGGCTGTCACTTTGAATTCTCCCAGAACCCCGCCATCGATATCCACTCCCAATACCGAATCATCTTCCCGGATACGATGATTGGAAATCTCGTACGCCATCGTCACGTTCGGGTATTCCGGATCCGACCGGTAATCCACCAGGGTAATGGCAAGACCGGGGCAGATGGCAACACACATACCACAACCAGTGCATTGTCCCTGGTATTCTGGAATCCCCATAATCGGATCGCCGTCCAAGTGGATGGATCGGGTTGGACATATCGTTGAACAAGGATTGCATGGAATTTCCTGGATGCAATGAATGACCGGCATGACACCGTCTTCACCTTCCGGGAACCGTTGAATCACGGTTCGTCCGGGATGCGCTTTGAGAATATCCGCTTTCGTGAACCAGGCATCCGGGATCGATTCGTTATACTTACCCAGAGCAGCGGCCATCTGCAGGCCGACAATCCGTCCATTGAACATGGCCGAGGACGCTTCTGCTATTTCCTGGGCATCGCCAGCTGAAAAAACGGGAACGCCGGCGATGTGAGCCTCCTGCGTAAACTCATCGATGGATTCGAGACCCACGGCGATCAGCAGCGTATCGCAAGCAAACGATTTCTCGGTGCCGGTGATGGGTGAAAAATGGTCATCCACTTCGGCAATTGTCACCGATTCGACCCGTTCGCACCCGTTGGCGGACAGAACCGTGTGGCGAGTAAATATCGGGACACCGAGTCGCCGGAGCTTATCGGCATGTACTTTGTAACCGCCGCAGGCGGGCAGGGCTTCCGCCAGACCCACCACATCGATACCGGCCTGGAGTGCATGATATCCGGCGATCAGCCCGACATTCCCGCCGCCGACGATGAACAGTCGGCGGGACGCCCGAACCAGGTCGCGATTGACCAGTGTCTGAAAAGCGCCGGCCCCATACACACCGGGCAGAGTGTTTCCGTGGAACCGAAGGAATTTTTCTCGTGCACCCGCGGCGTTCAGGATCAACCGCGGGTGGACAAGGATGTATGCGCCTTGCTTGAGAACGCCGACTTTTCGATCTTTGAAAACGAACAACACAGTGCTTTCGAGCCACACATCCAGCTGCGGATCATTTTTCACCTGTTGTGCGAGCAGTTCGCCGATTTCGATGCCACGTGTTCCGGCATGGGAATCCTCGACCGAACCGAAAAACTTATGGGTTTGAAGAACCAGTTTACCGCCGAGGGAGTGTTTATCGTCGATAATGAGGCAGCGGATGCCGAGGCGTCCGAGTTCCAGGGCTGCCGATAGCCCTGCGGGGCCGCCGCCGATTACGAGAACATCCGTGGACACCAGGGGAATATCACGGAGCGGTTCATTATAGGGAATATCCGGTAGTTTTGGCAGGCCGTCGGCACATTCGACGAACATGTTTTCCCGTACGGGAGTCATGCAACTTTTGACGGGAATGCCATTGGCGATCACCATGCATTTGGCGCACTGGCCGTTGGCGCAGAAAATACCTTGTGCGCTGCCATCCCGGGGATGGCGGCTGAACACATGGATGCCGTTGGCAATCAGAGCTGACGCAATCATTTCGCCCCGGCGGGCCTGGATGGGTTGCCGGTTCCAGTAAAACGTAACGGTTGGTCCCGGTTCAATGGACAGAACCGGATGTTCAGTAATGCGGTTCGTATCATTCATCTATTTTCGCCCCATTTCTCCGGCACTCTGATCCCGGTCTGGATCCTGCGTACCAAAAGGGAAATACCATACTCCACCCGCTGGTGAAAGTCATCCGTCATCCGCTGGAAGGAGCCCGCCGGGTTCTGGAAGGGACTCCGCCAGGCATTGAAACGATAAAATCGGTAAAATAAAAAAAGCATCGTGTGACTGAAATCAACAGACGGCATTGCCCACCGGTCATCACGAAGGAACGGATGCGGGGAAAGGAGAGCGGAACGTGTATTTTCGACAGTTTACAGTCGATGGGTTGGGTTGTTTTTCGTATATGTTGGGATGTCCGGCATCCGGCATTGCCTGCGTGGTTGACCCGGAACGGCATATCGACCGGTATCTCACCGACGCACGAAAGAGTGGGTTAACCATCACCCATATATTCGATACGCATCTGCATGCCGATCATGTTTCCGGTGCTCTGGATCTGTCCAGGGTCACTGGAGCGCCGGTTTATGTACATCCTGCGATACAGGCTGAGTATCCGCACATGCCCGTTCGCGAAGGCGATGCTTTCACATTCGGGACTGCGCGTGTGGAGATCCTGGAAACGCCGGGACACACACCGAATTCCATTACGCTGGTTGTCAGTGATCTGAGCCGGTCCGAGTCGCCCTTGCTGCTGTTGACGGGGGATCTGTTGTTTGTCGGAGACATCGGGCGGCCCGATTTGGCCGGCGAGGCGATGCTCGAGGAGCAGGTCAAGAATCTGTATGACAGCTTGTATGTCAAGCTGGGTCGTTTTCCGGATTACATCGAGATCTACCCAGCGCATGGCAAGGGCTCGTTATGCGGAAAGGGGATGAGTGCGAAGCCGATGTCCACATTAGGATTCGAGCGGCGCTGGAACATGCTGCTCGATGCGATGGATTTCGCCACTTTTCGCGCCATCATGACGCAGGAATTTCAGACTCGACCGCCGGGATTCGTTTCGATTGTTGAAAAGAATCGCCGGGGGCCGGAGCTGATCGGTCGGCGTCTGCCCTTGCGGGAATTGGGTATGCAGGAGGTAGAAGACATGAGGAGTGATGCCGATGTCCGGTTGGTAGACATCCGTCCGGCAACGGAATTCGGCGCTGCATTCATACCGGGATCGATCAACATCGGTCTGGTTGCAAATTCCGCTATGTGGCTTGGGATGAGCCTCGATTCAGAAAAGAAATTGATCATTATCGGCAACCGATATTCGGATGCATTGGAGGCGGAGAAGCAGTATCGCCGGGTGGGATTCGATGCTATTTTGGGTTGTTTGGCGTCGGGAATCGCCGAATATGTCGCATCCGGCTATGATTTGGCGCATTTACCACAGCTAACGGTTGACAGCATGAAGCATGTGCTGGAGACCTATCCGGATCATACGCTGATTGATCTTCGAACGCCGATGGAGCAGAAAGCGGATCCATTTGAAGGAGCGATCCACATCCCGTTTCAGGAATTCATGCAGACGGGTATCGATCTGCCCCCGCACACGCATGTAACGATGGTGTGCGGAACAGGATTCCGCTCTAACATCGCCGGCAGTTTCCTGAAAGCGCGGGGATACCCGCATGTGTTTTGTCTGATGGGCGGAACATCGGCCTGGAACGAAGCACATCGTAACAAACGGGCATCGTGATGCGTGGAATGGAACCGTATCTTTTCGGCAGTGGATGCGTCCAACGGCAGAGATGCGGGGGGGTCCGATAGAAGAGTGGTGAAGACCGTGGTGGATTCACGGCGATGGTTAAGGTCCGGAGTTGAGCGGGTCTGATGAAACACGCAGGAGGTGAAGGATGATCAATATCGTTATTGTCTATCATAGTCATTATGGACACACACGGTTGCAGGCGGAAGCGGTCGCAAAGGGAGCTGCATCGGTGGATCGTGTGAACGTGACCGTTTTGACGGCAAAGGATGCCGTGGAGCGGATTGATGAATTGGATCGTGCAGATGCCATTGTATTCGGCAGTCCTACCTATATGGGAAGCATGGCTGCGGAGATGAAGAAATTTCTGGAAGCCGCCGTCCCGAAATGGTTTACGCAGGCCTGGAAGAATAAAATTGCCGGTGCATTCACGAATTCATCCTCGTTTTCGGGTGATAAACTGAACACACTGATGGGATTGTTCATCAATGCGATGCAACATGGCATGATTTTCGTTGGTCTCGGGTTGCTTCCGGCAGCCAACGAGACGGAATCGATGAGAACACCCACAGGACCCAGTCCGAATGCGGTGAATCGCGTGGGTTCGTTCATCGGTCCGATGGCAGCCAGTTTTCAGCTCAATCCAGGTGACGGTCCGCCTCCGGGCGATCTTGAAACTGCACGGCTATACGGCATACGCGTTGCGGAAGTCACCCAGCAGTTCGTGTTGGGCCGGAAGAAAACGGATTAGACCGAATGACCCAATCGGTAATGTGACGGTCGGATGTCGTGTTTTTCCATCAAAATGTATAATCCTTTCCGGTCTCGACCGGCGATTTCAGCTGCCAGCTTGACATTGCCGCGAGCAAACCGCAGCAATTCATCGAGATACTGGCGCTCGAAATTGGCTTTTGCTTCCAGGAAAGGCAACGGAGACAAATCCCTGCGAAAAACGCTGGGTTCGCTGATCTGATCGAACAACTTCATATTGATTGGTTCCTCCATTCATTGATACGGGGCCACCCCTGGAGTCGTGTTTTGCACAATCCATACCAATGATGCATGCACTTCGTGGGAAGGCAACCCGCCGGGTACGGCAAGACAAGGAATCATGTTTTTCGAACATCAAGCCGATCACTGAGTGAGTGATCGATGGACCGAGGCGGAACTGATCGGCGATCGCTGATGGCAAAGCATGAGTGGTAAACATCGATGAAAGAGGACACGATGGGAAACCCAGATAGGATGACTACGAGGTAACCGCAGAAATCGGTGGTTGAAAGTTTCAGACGGAAGTGGTCGAGTGCTTCAGACGGAAGACGATCGAATCCGACTGATCCGGTTCAATGGCCAAATGCGGAATACAATTCGACCTTTGATGTACCGTTCGGGAATGAACGGCCACTCACCGGTTGTAACGGCCCAGACGCGGCTGTCGCTACTGACATTCCGATGGTCCCCAGCGACAAAATAATGACCCAGCGGAATCGTGATCGATTCCAGGTCTTCCGTGGTCCGATACGCGTCCGGTACATGCGGCTCATCAAACGGTTCCCGATTGATATAAATCGTACCGCTCCGTATTTCCAGGATCTCACCCGGCAATCCGATCACCCGTTTGATCAGTTCTTTGCGCGGTTCCGAAGGGCTTCTGAAAACAACCACATCCCCCCGTTTCACCGGCTCGCTTTTATATACCAGTCGATCCGAAAGAACCCGCTCTCCCTGTGACAACAACGGATTCATCGAGTTCCCTTCGATGCGGTAACTCGTCAAAACATACCCGCTAAAAAAATACAGGAGAATGGCCGCATAGGCCAGCACCCGTGCAATTGTCTTCATTTCCCTGATCGACTCGTTTTTCACTTTCACACTCTCCAGCCCATCTTTTATCAAAAAGCCACCCTTCGTGAAAGAAAATTAAAGCCGCTCCTCCGGAATTGGAGAAACGGCTTCCAATGACTCCATCAATCCGACCGACGGAACGCTATTCGGGCTGAGGCGCATCCACGGGACAAACTTCAGCACATGCTCCGCAATCCGTACACTTTTCCGGATCGATCACATAAATGTCGTCGCCCATGGAGATCGCTTCCACCGGGCATTCACCCTCGCATGCGCCGCAGGCGATGCAATCGCTGGTGATAAAGTATGCCATGACTCTTTCTCCTTCCAATTCCAGGATCACTCGGATCAGGTTACCAAACACGGCCATATTCGGATCAAAAAACCGAACACCATCCCATATATGAAACTCACGTATTCATTTGTCAAGAATATATTCTCCGCGATTACCCTATGTCCCCACACACGCTAGACCATCAGGTTTTGCACCCGACTGATTCTCTTTTTGCCTGCATCAAACCCTGCCTCACGCTTGCTCCCAACACCCGCATCCACAGCCGCTGGAAACCAGTCCTTCGCCCGGTCACGCGATAACTTGCGAACCCGCTCCATCCGATCCGTCAGCTAGATATCCGTCAGCCCCGATGCTCGTATTTCAAGCATTCTCACATCTTTTCTTCGTCGCTATATCCCGTTTTCCTAACGAATCATTTGCTTTATCCACGGTTTTTTATAATACTTGGAAATATAGAAGCCGATACCCCCGGCGAGTCGAGAGGAATCCTCCACGAAGCATCCCCCAGTGCTTCGACCCTACCCAAGCACCCCAGGCATCTTTCTCGACTCGCTTTTTTTTTGTACATTGCTAAAGCCC
>JAFGMN010000136.1 GCA_016927515.1 candidate division CSSED10-310 bacterium
GGAAATCCCGAAAGTCCAGGGCTTGTGCTGCGGCCATGAACTCGATTCCCAATATGCCATATGCGTTGTCCAAAATCTGCATATTTTTAATGGCGGTATTCATGCCCATGGATACGAAATCTTCCTGATCGGCAGCGGCCGGGATGGACTGGATGGATGCGGGTGTTGACAGGATGCGTTGTTCGACGATCAGGGTATCGGCGGTATATTGGCTGAGCATGAGTCCTGAAAACATGCCAGCGCCTTTTGTCAGGAATGGAGGCAGGCCGATGCTCAAGGCCGGGTTCAGCAACCGGTTCAGTCGGCGTTCGGACAGGACGGAGACCATAGTGATGCTAGCGCCGGCCATATCCATTGGAAGGCAGACGGGGGATCCTTGAAAGTTCGCTCCGGTGAGGGTTAATTTTGCTTCCGGGAGGAAGATCGGGTTATCGCCGACGCCATTGAGTTCGATTTCGACCTGGCTTTTTGCGTACGCCACTGCGTCGTGAGCTGTACCGATAACCTGGGGTGTCGAACGCATCGAGTAAGCATCCTGCACCTTGATTTTCAGTTTTCCGCTGAGCAGATCGCTGCCGTCGATACACTTTTTGATGGCGATGGCGGAACGGACTGCGCCGGCAAATCCGCGGACTTCGTGGAGTCTCACGTCGTAGGGTTTCATATTGGCATAAAGGGCTTCGAGGGTCATGGCAGCGGCGATTTCCGCTTGTTTCAGCCAGCGGTTCATATCGTACAGAGCGATCGCGCTCATGGCGGTGAGCAGGTTGGAGCCGTTGATGGTCGCCAGTCCGTCACGGGCCATGAGGCCCGGGACCGGGATACCGGCCTTGGCAAATGCTTCCCGACCCGTGAGGATAGTGTCTTCATAATACGCATGGCCTTCACCCATCATCAGAAGAGCAATCTGCGACATGGGTGCTAAATCACCACATGCTCCAACAGAACCTTTCTGGCATACGACGGGGGTGACTCCACGGTTCAGCATTTCGATCAGGGTTTGGGTTATGGCAAGCCGGCAACCGCTGTTTCCGTGGGCATGGACGTTGATTCGGCCGGCCATCGCGCCGCGTACATATTCAATCGGTGCCGGGTCGCCGATACCAGCAGCATGATTATAAATCAGGTATTTCTGGAACTGCTGGACCTGCTCGTCATTCAAAACGACCTCGGAAAACTCTCCGATACCTGTGTTGACACCATACATGATTTCCCCAGCCTGGATTTTCTCCTCCAGCATCGCACGGCAGGTATTGATTCGCTTCACCGCATCGGGATGCAGTTCCACTTTCTCGTTGTACCGAGCAATCCGTACCAGCTTCTCAACTGTCAATCCATGTCCATCCAATACAATCGCCATAATCCTCTCCTTCGTTGTGTACGTGTCATGGTCAGCTCATCCAGAGATCACCAACAAAGGCACATGTGTACCATCAGGGCCGCTCCAGGTCAATCCATCCCGCAATTCACGTATTGCGTTTCACGGTGTCCCGTGTCGGACGCGGGTTTCTTTTCCTGGTACCGGTTATTCCCGGTGAGAAACTGCTGGTTTGTCCGGGAGACCCGCCTGGCGGGGAAAATGGTGGGATTCTCTTGACAAGACCCCGCCACCCATGTATTAAATGCCTCCGTTAAGCCCGATTGGGCCCGACCGAAGGCGCGTAGCTCAGGGGGAGAGCACTTCCTTGACGCGGAAGGGGTCAGGGGTTCAAATCCCCTCGCGCCTATCACATTCTGAGTCGTGAGAACCCGGGCAATTGCCCGGGTTATTAGTACTTGGATCTTCTCAACCGATAGAATGGTTGATGGAAGTAAACCGGTGAACGGAGAGCGATCCGGGGACCGGTTTGCTTGTTGTGTGAACGCGGAAAGGCAAGCATTGGTACGAGGAGAACGCCATGGCTGATGCGATCAGTTTTCAATTACCTGATGGGCGGATACTGGAAACGGATATCGGCATTCGGGTGGATGAACTGGTGAAACGGATTGAACCGCATGAATATAAAGCAATTATTGGTGCGGTTCTTAACGAGGAGATCAGGGATCTGCGGGAGGTATTGACGGAAGGTGGACGTCTGGAATTGTTGTCGACCGGGGATGCGCGAGCGCTTGAGATTTTGCGTCACAGCGCATCGCATTTGATGGCCGAGGCAGTGATCCAATTGTTCCCGGAGGCTGTTCTTGGCATCGGTCCGTCCACATCGGAAGGTTTTTACTACGATTTTCAGCTTCCACGTCCGTTTGAACCTGAAGATATGGCCCGCATCGAAAAAATCATGCAGAAGCTGGCCAAAACGAACAGTGTGTTTGAGCGGTCGGAAATGACCATTGAAGAAGCAATACAGCATTTCGCGCAAAAAGGTGAAGTTTTCAAAGTTGAATTGATCCGGGACTTGGGTCAAAAAGGCGAAAAAACGGTGTCGATCTACCGGAGTGGTGGCTTTGAGGATTTGTGCCGCGGGCCCCATCTGCGGCATACCGGCCAAATACGTGTGTTTAAACTGATGTCGATTGCCGCCGCGTATTGGCGCGGAGATGAACGGAATCCCGTTCTCCAGCGGCTCTATGGAACTGCGTTCTGGACTCCGGAAGCGCTAACCGAACATTTGGATCATCTCGAGCAAATCAAGGCTCGGGATCACCGACGACTCGGTCGCGAACTGGATCTGTATTCGATCCATGAAGACGTGGGTGCCGGTCTGATTTTCTGGCACCCGAGGTTGGCGATGGTGCGGCATCTGGTAGAAGAGTTTTGGCGGTCGGAGCATCTCAAGCGGGGGTATGGGTTTGTTTATACGCCGCATATTGCCCAGGAGAGTATCTATCGGACGTCCGGTCATCTCGAAAACTATGCGGAGAACATGTATTCACCTTTATTGATCGACGAGAAACCGTATTACCTCAAACCGATGAATTGTCCCGGGCATATCAAAATCTATCAGACTCGGCGACGCAGTTACCGGGATCTTCCGATTCGCTATTGCGAGCTGGGAACGGTATACCGGTATGAGCGCAGTGGTACGTTGCATGGTATGCTGCGGGTCCGCGGTTTTACACAGGATGATGCCCATGTGTTTTGCACGCCGGAGCAGATCGCGAACGAGGTGTTCGGGATCATGGACCTGGTGGACACCCTGATGAGTGCTTTCGGATATACCTATAAAATATTTCTTGCAACTCGCCCTGAAAAGTATCTGGGAACAGACGAGGAGTGGGATGTAGCGACCCGTGCGTTGCGTGAAGCGTTGCAGCGCTGGGGTAAGCCGTATGAAGTGGAAGAGGGCGGTGGAGTATTCTATGCGCCCAAGATCGACGTCAAATTGCATGATGCGCTGGGGCGCGAGTGGCAGGGTCCGACGATTCAGGTGGATCTCAATTTGCCGAAACGGTTCAATGTGACCTATATTGGTCCTGACAATACGGAACATGAAGTAATCATGATTCATCGTGCGGTGCTGGGATCGATGGAACGATTTGTCGGGGGTCTGATCGAGCATGTGGGTGGAGCTTTCCCGCTATGGCTGGCTCCGACACAGATTGTGGTGATGCCCATCACCGACAAGCAGCACGAGTATGCCCGTTCCATCCGAGACCGATTGGCGGCGGAGGGTTTCCGGGTTGATATGGATGAGCGAAATGAGAAAATCGGGTATAAAATCAGGGAAGCCCAGGAGATGAAAGTGCCGTATATGGTCGTTCTGGGAGCCAAGGAAGCGGATAGCGGATCGATGACGGTACGGCATCGGCGTGATGGTGATTTGGGGAGTGTTGCGATGGATGTGTTTATTGCGCGTTGCCGCAATGAGATTATGACGCGGGCCATGGCCTAGAATGACAACGAGCGGGAGTTTAGAGCGTATTCCCGCCCAGGGAGGAATGGAGGTTCCTTGACGCAGAAAACGAATTTTCAAGGTAAAGAGGATGAATCCCGCATAAATGAACGGATTCGAGCTCTCAAACTCCGGTGCATCGATGTCGACGGCAAGCAGTTGGGCGTCATTGGACGCGATGAAGCGTTGGCGCTGGCCGCGGAACGTGACCTGGATCTGGTTGAAGTCTCCCCGAACAGCGATCCGCCGGTCTGTCGAATTATGGATTTCGGTAAATACAAGTATCAGAAAGCCAAAAGGGATTCGACGCGGCAGAAACAAAAGGGATCGACGGTAAAGGAAGTCAAGTTCCGACCGAAAATCGATGTGCATGATTACACGTTTAAACGGAACAATGTTGAGCGTTTTCTGAAAAAGGGCGCGAAGGTTCGGGTTACGATCATGTTCCGCGGGCGTGAAATGGCGCACACGGAAAAAGGACGCGAAATCTTGGAA
>JAFGMN010000137.1 GCA_016927515.1 candidate division CSSED10-310 bacterium
ATAAAAAAGGGGTGACTGGTGTCGCAGCCGGGGGGTTGGAAAAAAAAACACCGTGGGAAACCGTGCGTGTCACTGGAAAAAGCATGGTGTGCGCGATTCTTGCAGGAGAAGTTACTGATAATGATTGGGTGAGAGTCGCCCGACACCGGTATCTTGACAACGCGAACGTGTAACCGGTACAAATGGTGAAAGGAGTCTCTCAATAGAACCGCTATTCGGGGTGATGCCCTGGATGCACATTGTGGAGGAAAAATATATGAAACGGATTCTTTTCTTCATGCTGACGGTTGTCATGCTGGTTCTGCCGGCGATGGCGGAAACCATGAATCTGACGGCGCAAGGCGATCGCATCTGGATTTCATCGGCAACGGCTGCGGCGGGGGATCTGGTCACCGTCGATCTGATGATCGAGAATGCGAAGACGGAAGTGGATGCCATCACCCTGTCGATTTCGTATGATACCAGCAAGCTGCAGTTCGTGGACTGGGCGGATGGTGAACTCGATCCGAACTGGGTCATGTTCAATGTCAACGAAAAGAGTATTGGTGAAATTTCCGTCGGTGGATTTTGTGTGAAAACGGCGATCCAGACGGGATCCAAGGGAAGTATCGCTCGGTTGAACTTCAAGGTGAAAGCCGATGTTTCCGGTTCGGGAACGATTTCGCTGGACAAGATCCGGGATGATGTTGAAACATTCACGAGTGAGAATGGACAGATCACGATTGCTGGTGCGTTGACCCGGTAGATTGCATCAGCGAAGCGTCACATTTCCAGGCTGTTTAAAAACGCCGCATGACTCGATTTGTAGAGGGGCGGCGTTTTTTGTTTGATCGATCGGATGGCCGGATGATCAAGAAACTCGGAATCGATCCACCGGCGCAGAACGGGCAGGGGAACGGAGTCCACCGATGGTGCGCGATATAATCGATCGGTCAAGGGGACCGGCGGACCCTCGGTTTCGGATTCTCTGGATAGTTCTCTGGACAGGGGCGATCCAGGGGGCATCCGGAAGATGGATACATTCATGAAATCCGGAGGATGGGCGATCAGAAAATCGATGGTTTTCCGATTGTCTTCAAGGGTTTGTCCCGGGAATCCGAACATCAGATAGGCAAACGATCGGATTTTTGCCGAGCGCAAGGATGCGAGAATGGATGGATACCAATCCGGATCGACACCCTTTCCCATCCTCTCCAGCACCGCAGGAACCGGCGATTCAAAGCCGATCTGCAGCATGCGGCATCCCGATTCGGCCAGTTCGGCGGTGTACCGTCGGTCGGTCAACTCCCGGGATGGCCGGACAAATCCATACCAGGGAATCCCCGGCCGTTGTGTTCGCAGGGTGTTCAGCATGGCCGGCGGGATCGCGTTGTCGGTGATGTGAATCATTGCGCCAGGAGCCAGCGACTGAACCCGACGGAACCGCGCGAGGAACGCAGCGGGTTCATCCATTTCAAAGGGATCGCGGCATTCGTCGCAAAACCGGCAGCGGCTCCAGTAGCACCCCCGGCTGCTAATCAGCGGGATCACCGGAACCGGAGCGAAATACCGGCCGAAATCGATTCCGGTGAAATCGGGCATGAAAAAAGGAATTCGGACCGTTCCCGGCGAAGGGGTTTGCGGGCGATTATCCGGATCGGTCAGCGCTTGGGTCAGCGCTTGAAAGACCGGCTCGCCGGGTCCCGGGGTCGGATTGAATCCGATATCGGTCAACGCATCGATCGTTGCTTCAGGAAGACAGGCCAGACACGCGCCTCCCAAATGGAGAGCAATGGTCGGGTAATTGCGCCGGATGGCCTGGGCGAGGACGATTCCCAAAACGAACTGGCTGCGGTAGGTGATGGACAGACCGATGTTCGACGGTGCGACTGCTTCGATTGCCCGGTGGATTTCCGGCATCACGCGATCGATCACCGGATGCCGTTCCGGTCCGGAGACGAGGCGATGCACTGTGTCGGGACCGTAATCCGGGAACCGCGGATCCCGATAGTCTCCTGGCGTGATTCGTGCCGGATGACTGGCACTGAACCCTCGCAGAAGATCGGCGTAAACGCTCATGGTTCGGGTATACACCCTCGGAGATCGATAGGCCTGATCCGACAGCAGCTCCATCAAGACGCGGTCACGATGCAGAATGGCACGATGCATCCGAGTCGATCCGTCGCTGGTTGCAGCACGAGCGATGGATCCGGCAGCAAGGGCATTGGCGTCCACGATTCGGACGACAGCCGTTCGCCCCGCCGCCCGGGCGGTTTCCCGGATCGCGGCCTGAATGAGACCCAGCCCCAGCGGGGGTTCCACGTTCCGCGCCCAGGGCGGATTAATCAGCAGGATGCGGACCATCCCGGCCGGTTCCCGTTACCGCACGGCACGAATCAGCAGATCCATGATATGACGCACCGGCATCGCTGGATGGCCGCTGGCTTCCGCTTCCGCCTGAGCACCCCGCTTGAGATTCTGCTCGCAGGTCGGGCAGGCCGTCACCAGCATCTCCGCCCCCGTCCGACGGGCTTCCTCGATCCGGGATACGCTCATCCGCAACGATAATGCCTCGTCCCAGGTCAAGATTCCGCCTCCGCCACCACAGCAGCGACTCGTGTCGTGATGATGCTTCATTTCTACAATATCCGCTCCCATGTGCGCCAGGAGCCGCCGCGGCTCATCCATGATTCCGGCACCGCGGGATAGATCGCATGGATCATGATACGTCACGCGGGTCTGAACCGGTGTCATGACGGGAATTGTGTCGAGAGTCCGATCCAGCATCTGCAGGATATGCATGCTGGATTGACCGTACACTTCCCGCAGTTGTTTCAGGCAACTCGGGCACAGGGTCAGAATTTCACGATCATCCATGGGAAACTGCTCACGGAGCCGCAGTTGTTGTTCTTTTTCTGCCTCATCGAAGCCCAGGATACGGAGAGGAAAACCGCAGCAGGATTCATCCATAACGAGGGGATCGACACCGAGGGTTTCCAGAAGGCGGATAATTTTTTTAACGCTATTGGGCCGGGAGATGTACTGACAGCCGATGAAAACCGGCAGGGTTCCTTGCCGGGATGGAACGCCGGCTTCGGGATCGCCGAAGATATTCCCGGTCCGATGGACATTGTCCACCAACGTTGCCTGCCGTGTGGTGATATGGCCGCGGTTGACCATTTCCCGTCGACCGGCCAGAACAACATCCGGGCAGGCCGCCCGGCTCGGGCATTTCCGGGCGCAATCATGGCATTGCGTGCATTGGTAGAGCCGGTCCAGCACGGAGTCGTCTACATCCAGTTGACCCGACAGCAGACCGTATGCCAGCGTCATCCGGCCGCGGGGAGCCGCAGTATCCCAGCCTTCATCGACAAACACCGGGCACACCTGTTTGCAGAATCCGCACATAGTGCAGGTGTATAACTCCGATTCCAACGCTTCGATATCATGGAATTCACTGAACCTCATGGGTGCGTCTCCTCGAATTCACCAAACCTCATGGGTGCGTCTCCTCAACGGGATACCGGAGATGGTGTAGGAACGATCCGGGCCACTGAAATCCCTTGTATGGATTCATGATATTGCGCGGATCGATCGCTGTTTTGACCGCCTGCATATAGGGAATCGCATCGGCACATTCCTTGTGGAAATACTCGGCTTTACTGATTGCGATGCCATGCTCTCCGCTGACTGTTCCACCCAGGGCGAGAACCATATCATACAACTCCGCCACCGCCTGCTCCGCCTGACGCCAGTGATCCGGGTTCTTTACATCGAGCAATACCTTCGTGTGCAAATTCCCGTCCCCGGCATGCCCGTACGGCGGAATCAGAATATCGTACCGCGACTGGATAGTCAGAATGGCCTCAATGGCTTCGGGTACCCGGGAGATTGGGACGGCCAGATCGTCCGCCAGCATCACGCACGAAAATTCCGGCTTCAGTGCGGACAGGGATGAACTCAGCGCCTTCCGCCCGCTCCATAACGCGGCGAT
>JAFGMN010000138.1 GCA_016927515.1 candidate division CSSED10-310 bacterium
GTGGGCGCCCGGACTCATCGTCGGCCTGATCGGACTGCTGATGCCCGCACGCAGTATTCGTTTCCGGTTGTTTCGGTGGTTGCTTCCCGGTCTTGCGGTCGCCATGCTGATTCAAATCTACATCAATGCCTGTGTATGGGACTGGTGGGGTGGAGCGTCATATGGTCCGCGTCGTCTTTGTTTTCTTCTTGCGCCGGCTGCAATTGGTTGGGCGGAGGTTTTGCGCCGATCCACCCGCTGGCTCCGGTTCACCCTGCCGGTACTGGCTGTCCTGTGGGGTTTTTTTACAATGTCCGCATTTCGTTGGGGTGTAGATGATTTGACGCTTTTGCTGACGGGAAAGGCGGATGGTTGGCGGCCGACAAGCGCTCCTGCGACGGTGGAGGAAATTGACCACCGATGGGAGAATTGGCGGAACGGATTCCGGTATATGCGTGTACCGGGTTTCGCTCTGGTTCAAAAGCCCCGGCCGCCGCATCGTCGGGCCGGTCTGGCCATTCTGGTGGGGTTGGCCGGAATGATTGCGATCTCCATCGCGGTGTGGAAACGATACCGCTGGTGTCGGATCGGCCTGCCGGTGTGTGTCATCGTGTATACGCTTATCTGTATTGGTGGGATGATATACCGATTCCCGCAGAACACGATTTGGCGGGACCACTGGTATGCTGTTGCCATGGGGCGTCCGGTTCCGCCGGTGTCGGACGAGCCGATTCCCGAGGAGTATGATTTGGCGGTGCGCTTGATGATGACGGTGAATCAGATAAAGGCCACCGGTGGCCGGGGTCCATTGGAAATGAACCAGATATACTACGATGGTTTTCCGGATATCACGCTGACGGCGCTGGTTCAGACGTTCGGAAACTGATTTTTGTGGACATCGACAAGCCGGAAAAACTCGATGAGTGTCATGGCTGGAATACCGGTAGTATAATCCGGATTTCCATAGAGTGGATCATCGGGGGACGGTGCGATCATGGAACCGATATCGATATGGAGCCAGGGCATCTGTTTTTTCACGAAGGTTTCCAGGAACAGGGCTGCGGTAATGGCTTTGGGTTCGCCGCCTTCGTTTTTGATATCAGCAAAGGAACTGCGCAGCAGTTTCCGGTAGGATTGCTCCAGCGGAAGCCGCCAGAATTTTTCTCGGCTGCGTTGTTGGGAATCGGCAAGGAGTCGGACGAGGCGTTCGTCGTTTGTAAAGTATCCGGCCAGTTGGTTACCGAGGGCTCGTGAAACTGCGCCGGTGAGAGTGGCGACATCAAGCATCAGGTTGAGATCGTAATGATCCTGCAGATACATCATAGCATCGGCGAGAATCAAGCGTCCTTCGCTATCGGTATTGGTGACTTCGACGGAGATGTCCCACCGGGTCGAAAAGACATCGGCAGGGCGATATGCCTTGGAATCTAGCATATTTTCAGCGATCGGAATGGCGCAGACAATGTTATAATCGAGGTTCAGATCCCGGATGACGGACATGGCTCCGATGACGGCGGCCGCGCCGGCGACATCGTCCCGCATATGAGGAAGCGATTCCGGTGACTTGAGCATGAGGCCGCCGGCGTCGAAGGTAATGGCTTTCCCGATAATGCCGAGGTTGAACGTACGTTCCGGTTTGAAATCCTCAATGATCATCAACCGGGGTGTATCGCTGCCGGCCTGGCCTACGGCCCGGAGAAGGTTGAGTTTTTCCAGTTCCAATTCGGCTTCGTGAAGCGTCCGGACGGAGAGGCAGGTATCGGTGAGGTTTTCAAGAACCATTGTCTCGAACAGGGCCGGGGTTTTATTGTTGGATGCTTCGTTGGTCAGATGGCGGGCGAGGTTGCTGGCGTGGATGTTGTCTGCGGCGTGGGTCATGGCTTGCCGCGCCGCGCGTTCATCCATGTAATCGGGGATGACGACGGTCATTTTGCCGAGGGGGAAGGGTTCGCGTTTCCGAAAGTATTTCGAAAAGGTATATGAACCGATGGCCACTCCTTCAACAAACGGTTTGATGGAGTCGTATGGATCGAGTCCCTGGGGGACGGCGAGATCCAGTACGACGCTGTGAATATTCATGTTGGACAGCCGACGGGCCATATTCGCGCCGGCGTTCTGGTAAGCCCGTGGGTTTAGTTCTTTGCGAGAGCCGAGCCCGATGTACAGATGGACATGCCGACCGCAGGTATCGGGGATATCGAGGAGGACATCACCGGCGTTTCCACGGAAGGAACCCAGATCCAGAGCCCGATTCAGAACGGCTTCGTGATGGGGAGCGAACCGATCGTGTCTGACCAGTGCTTCCTGTAATCCTTCATGCGTGACGATGTTGATGATGGTGTCTTTTTCCGTGATTGTCAGATCACGGCCATAAACGATATCAATCCATAAACTGTCTTCAACCATGGCGAACCTCCTTTGCCTGCGGCAAGGGAGGGAACATACTGCGGGATACCGAAAAGTCAATAGATATTTTTATACCAGGCCTCGAGATGAGCCCGGTGCGTGACGGCGAACCGGATCCGATCAAGATTCATCACTGGATCGCCCTGGAATACATCGTTCAGCGCATATAAAAGTGCTGCGGGAAAGATATGATCCACTTCAATGGGTTCCAGAGATATGCGATGAAGGTAGCTGGAGTAAAATGCGTGTGCGGCGCTGTCCCGCGGGTGGCATTCGGAATCGACGAAAACGAGGATTAGCGGACAGGCCAGATCGAAGATGCGCGGACCGACGCCGGCGAGATCCCAGTCGATGAGAACCGGTTCGCCGGAGGGGGTAGCCAGTGCGTTGAGATTGCTGACGGTGTTGTGGATCAGCCGATGGGGCAGAGCTGTGAACGAGGGAATGGAAGCCAGCAATTCCTTATAGGTGGGTGGATCTGGGAGGAACCGAGCCTGATGGATCAGGGCGGTTCGCTCGGTGTCTGTGCCGGTGGATGGGATGGCGGGTAGACCGGGCGCTGGAAGAGGGGTATGGAGAGTCGCAATCTGTTGGCCGAGGGCGGTAAATGCATCGGGGGTTGAGGGGATTGTTCCGAGGGGATACCAGGGGCGAAGAAGTGCCGGTCGGCGGAGAAATTCGCCGAAGAAATTGCTGGTTTCCATCGGAATGTAGCCGGGTAGCCCGGGGAAGCCGATGGCATTGAGATGGTTCAGTAGTGTGTTCATTCGGGTGCGGATTGCCGGGAATGTCCGGGAGCGGAATGTTTTGATGGCCCAGGAGACTCCATTGGATGTCACGCGGTATATTTCGCGTTCCGGTCTGCGATGAACCAGTGCGGTTTGATCGGGATTCCGAAGATTCCAGGGTAATGGTTTTGATGCCGGGGATTCGGGCAGATTCATGGGAATAGACTGCGATATAAACGCGATTAGGGCAACTTTTTTTTCGATTTTAGTGGCGACATCGATTTAAAACGTGGTATTTTTTTTTTGAAAACGGGTTGTTTATCGTAATCTTGAGCTAGGAGACCCACTTTTGCGTGTGGTTAAAGGGTATTCTGACGATCTGGAATCGGCGATGACAAGAACGTATCGTAAGAGAGTGTATGAGTTAGGAAATTGTTAAGGAAAAAATAGAAAAGACAAGTTTGTTTTGATTTAACATACTGAGGTTTGCGAGAGGAAATATCACACAATCGACAGATGTGCCGAATGTCGATTCACGGAGGAGGGCTTATGAATATCTATCAACAGTTGTGCAGGATCGTCGTAGGAATGATCCTGGCAATCCTGGTGCCGGTTTCGATGATGGCCCAGGACAGCCTTGTTTGTGAGGACGCATCGGGGTGCGATACCGATACAGTAACGGTGTCAATCCTGATGTCCAATCCGGTGACGCCTGTCAGCGTATTCACCATCAACATGTCTTTCCCGGATGACATTCTGGATTACACCAGCTGTGTGCAGGGAACACTGGTTCCCTCCGGTGGCTGGATTTTGTTCGGCTGCAATTCCCCAAGCGCCAATACGCTGTCTCTTGCGGGATTTGGGTTGAACTCTATTCCGGCAGGATCGACGGGAACGCTGGTTGAACTCACTTTCACAGTCAATTGCCCCACGTGTTTCGAGGGCCAGAACGGTACTCTGGATTTTACCTTGCTGGAAGATGATGTGGCTAGCTTTGTATCAACGGCCGGTACGTTCACCTATACCTGCATAACAACCACTCCGACACCAACCGAGACACCCATTCCCACGGATACACCGACCAATACACCGGTGCCGACCGACACACCGACCAATACGCCGGTGCCGACCGACACAC
>JAFGMN010000139.1 GCA_016927515.1 candidate division CSSED10-310 bacterium
CACCTCCCGCAATGCCATCCCAATCCGGTCCCGGCCAAACCCCAATTCGCCCGCCCGGCGCGCCGCCGCCACCCAGGCCCGGACCGAATTCACCCCGTGTCCCATCAAGATCAAATTGAATTCGAACGCATCCCCCGGCTCCAACCGCAATCCCGTCAACGGCGGCTCGATAATATACGACCGGGGATACGCACGATACCGGTCGAAAAACCCTCCCGGTATCCGGTTCTCTTCACTCCAGAACATCGCATACGGACACTGCTCCCGGCATCCGCAATACCCGCATTCACCATCCCGCACAACACAATACACTTCCCGCATCGCCCGGCCCAGCGTGCCGCGGATAATCGCACCACACTGCCACGGCAAATGCCCCGGCACCTGTGCCTGATACCGGAACCGGAGACGGATCACTGGAAATCCCGGCAGAATCCGGACGTCAGCCATTGACCGGTATCACCGTCCCCACCCCCGGACCGTCCGGACAATGGTTCATCACCACAACACCTCCCTGCAATCGCGGATCGAAAACCGCCACCCACGCAAACGGATGCGCGCGATGAACCAGGTGCGCATACAACCATACCGGCCCCCGACCCGATAAAATCAACCCCCGATGCCGCAGATTCAGTATGTCGTCCGGGATATCAAATTCCACCAGATCCGTCGGCCGGATCGGTTCCGATCCCAATGTAAATTCGAGAAACGTGTACGCTGTTTCTACCCTCATTTTCCATTCAATCACTGCCATACCCATCGCCTCCTTGCCCCTGTTCAAAAAACGAACGGATCAACTGGAACGCTCCTTCCCAGACTCGATCTGTTATCAGCGGCACCGGAAACATCGCCGCCACCTGTCGGCGATACATCGCCGATATCGGACGGTTCAGCAACACCACAACCCCGTCATCGGTGTCACTGCGCACCAAGCGGCCGATACCCTGCCGCAACTGGATCAACGCCAATGGCAATAAATACGCCAGAAATCCCGGAATACGCGACCAATTTTCGACCGCTTTCATCCGGGCTTTCACCAACGGTTCATCCACGGGCTGAAACGGCACCTTCTCAATCATTACCATCCGAAGCGCCGGACCTGGAATATCGATACCCTCCCAGAAACTGCGCAGACCCATCAATAGGCTTCCACGGTCTGCCCGAAACGCGTTCACCAACTGATCCCGGCTCCCCCGGCCCTGAATCAATACCTCGATGCCTTCCGCCGCAAGATCGGTATCCAACCAGCCGCCAAGTATCGCCATTCGCCTTGAACTGGCCATCAAAACCAGCGTCCGCCCGCGAAGATACCGGACCCCCTGCCGGATGATCGACCGGTGAACCAGGAGACCCGTCTCTGGATGATCATACGCAACATCCGGCAAACCCGCCGGATGAATCGCCAGCATCAATCGATTATACGGAAACGGCGAATCGACAATCACCGGATCCATCCGACGCTGCTCCGAAACAAAATACAACCCGAGCCGACTCATGAAAAAATGAGGTTTTCCATTCACCGTCATCGTTGCCGATGTCAACACCGCAGCATACAAGCGATCCCACAGATTGTTTTTCACCAATTCTGCAACGGATACCGGTGCCTCATTCCATGTGCATTCAGCACACTCGCCGTCAATCTCATACTGAACACTATACAAATACATCGGTTCAGGCCGGTCCAGCATCCTCTCCAATAACCCACAAAAGCGATCCAGGGTTTCACGAGCCATTTCCCAATCAGCATCCGGTACCGTCGAAACCGGTTTCGCCTGCGCACGTTTACCAATCATCGTCCGTAGCCGGTTCCAGAAGCCAAGCAGATCCCGGCACCGCGGCGCGATCACCCGGCGCATCGATTCCGGCGAATCCACCGTTCCAAACGCCCGATGCCATATTAGATGGCGCACCGGTTTACCATCCGGAAGGCTCCGCATCGAGCCGATCGCGACTTGATCCACCGCACCGATCATCGCATCGATACATGCCTTTCCGCTTTGCAGAATCTGCGCTGCTTCCTGCATACCAGCCCGGGCAACCAGCCCGTCCTTCGGATCGGCCAGCCACTGCAGGAACCGCCGCATTTGCGCTCCCGTCACCGCCTGACCATATACCGATGTCGCTACGTCCTCCAGATTGTGCGCTTCATCGAAAATGAACCGGGTGACAGCCGGATACGTGACCGGCCAGCGCATGGCCAGCGCATGATTGACCACGAGAATATGCGCGGACAAGGCCCGATTCAACGTGCACATATACGGGCACTGCGACCGGAATCGGCACGCGGCATCGCACATGCTTCCGCTGATCCGGATCTCGGCGAACAGCTGCGATGATTTTTTCGATTGTTGCTGCACCCAGTAACTGATGTCATCCAGATCGCCCGATGCACCCGCCCTGAAAACAGCGCACACCAGCACCGCCAGCATTAACCGGTCCCCGGCGGTATCATCCCATGCCGGCTGCCGGACCCGGGCATCGAGTCGTGCCGGACATACGTAATTCTCCCGTCCCTTTAAAATGGTCCAGCGAAGGCCGCCACCGACCAGCCGATCGACCCGCGGCAACTCCCGCTCGGCAATCTGCTGCTGCAACGCACGCGTAAACGTGCTAACGGCGACCGGGCCACCGCCACGCAGTGCACTCAGCGCTGCTGGAACCAGGTACGCTACCGTTTTTCCCGTGCCCGTTCCCGATTCAATGATCCGGAATGTCCCGGAGTTTAACGTTTCGGCAACCGCGCAGCTCATCTCGACCTGCTGCGGACGATGGCGGAATCCCCCGTCCATCGCGATCCGCCCACCCGGCCCGAGAATTGACCGGATCGCCTCCATTGGAATGGTTCCGCCTACATCGGCATGTCCGGAATCGCCATCCATGGACCCGGCTGAATCCGGGGCGACAATGGTGACTGACCGGCCG
>JAFGMN010000140.1 GCA_016927515.1 candidate division CSSED10-310 bacterium
GGATATCTTCGTAATCCCACCCCCGGATCGTTTTAATGCCACCCAATCTGAATCGTTCCTGATACGGAAGATGATATCCGAACCCGAATCGCAGTGCCGTTCCCAGAACGCCGTCGCCAGGAAGATCGAAAAAATGCGTTGCTTCCGCCGTTACTTTAGAAAAGTCCACTTCCGAGTTGTAAACAGACCGAGCGAATTCCGCTTTGACCGAGAAAAGGCTACCTCGCGTTGGATCCCTCGGATCATCCCGTGAGTCAAAGAGGAATCCCGGTGAAAGGGATCCGATCTTAATAGAGTATTGATACTCTTCTGGCAGATCAGCATTTTCTTCGATATTGTAGGGTTTGTCATCGTCGAATCGGTATACCAGAAGTAGTCGGAATTGAGGATGGATTCGGTATGACCATGTTGCCCGGCCGCCGCGTCGTTCCAGGCGATAACCGTCTTCAGCTGAATCTTCAGTGAGCAGCCGCAGCTCGAGTTGAACCGGTAGATTGGCGAATTCCGGTTCGCGATAGATTACGCTGGTTTTTTGGTCTTCTTGGGAAATCGAAGCGGAAGCACCCAGATACCGATTGGCACCGCCGAGATTGGTAGTATAAAAGCTCAGAAACCCGTTAAATCCCCGGTCCGTGTTGTATCCGGGGCCGCCTTCCAGGAAAATCGACGGCTGTTCCCTGACCCGGATCAATACCGTCCGGTCCGTCAAACCAATCTCCCGCATCAGTCCATCGACATCGACGGATCGAAATAGATTGGTTCGGATCAGTGAGCGCTCAGCATCCAGAAGCGCTTGATAATAAAACGGCTGACCTGCCAGATCGGGCATATTGCGTCGGATAACAGACCGCAGGGTTTTAGAGTATCCGGTGATCAGAACTGATTCAATGGTTGCCGGTACTCCTTCGTTAATGACGATATGCAAACTGGGATTGATCGACTCCTGATCGCGTATTTCATGATCAACGGAGAACTCCGTATAGCCATTCTTCAGATAATGTTCCGTCAAAGCATCCATATTTTTAACAAGGTAGTCCGGATCGTAAGGACCCCCTTCGACAACATGAAGAATCTGTTGGATGGAGTCGGTATCCAGCAAGTAATTACCTTCGATGGCGATGGATTTCCACGTTACATGGGGACCCTCATCGATCGTGAAGACAACGGCAACGGTCTCATTCGTTTTATCGATTGTAAAACCGCTGATAATCTGTACATCACGGTAGCCGTTTCGCAGGTAGAATGCTTTTAAATCTGCCCCGTCAGCGTTGAACGTATCATGATGGTATTTCTTCCCGATTCGGGTTCCGATAATACCGGCCGACAGGAATTCATCCTGTGAAAAGCCCTGGTTACCAAAAAACCGAATATCTGATACCCGAATGATCTCCTGCTCATCCACAACGAATGTATATCGCAGTTTCCCCGATTCATCCTGTTGCTGATCGATGTGAACAATGGCATTCAAATACCCATAGTTCCAAAACCGTTGTTCCAGTGCCCGGCGACCTTCTTCCAGCCTGTCCATCGTAATCCGCCCGGACCCACTGATCCCCAAATCCTGTAAAAATGCGTCCTGCCGGTTTTCGACCATATACAACCACCAGAGAATGTTCCAGGTATGCCAATCCGTCTCGATGGCAATGTCAACCGGTATTTCTTCTTTGATCCGGAAAGTGACGTGAATCGTATTTTTTTCGGATATATATCGGACCTCCGGCCGAAACACCTGGGCACTGATAAAGCCTTGTTTTCTATATAATCGGAGAACTTTTTCTTGTGCCTCACTAATCAGATCACGGGAAAAATGCCGACCGATAAACACATCGGCGGCTGATAGTACATCCTGTCTGGAAATGGATGTGTTTCCTTCAATTGTGATGGATTGTATACGCGTTGGAGACCCCTGTTCGATCGTATAGACCAGATCAACGGTGTGTGTTTCTGAGTCGAAGACGGGGTTCAGCGATATGGTGCTTTGTCCATAGCCCTGCCGGTAGTAAAAGTCAGCTAGAGCGGCGATGGATGCCTCGCCGACACTTTCAGTATAGATATCCGATGATTTCAATCCGATTTCGCGCTTCAATGTTTTCGGAGAAAAACCACCGGTCAGCCCGTAATTAAACAGAAAACTGATCGCTCCACCGCGAAACGAGATATCATCCACCAACCAGTTCGGTTCTAGTATGAAAATGACGGCACATCCATCCTGGAAGGGTTCCATTTCCACATCGATCCATTTAAACAGGTCCAGCAAATGGAGATTTCGGATACTTTTTCGGATGCTTTCAGGCGTCAGTACATCATTTTCTCGAAGTGCGATGGCTTGGAGGACGAGATCTTCCTGAATCTCTGCGGGACACTCGAAGCGAATATATCGAACCGGCAAGTCTTTGGATTCGTTACCTGGGAGTGCCTGGACCGGAAGCGAAGCGGAGACAGCTGCGCTGATAATGAGTACCTGGAAAATGAGGTTGATATGCATCATTCAAACTCCCAGCGGTATCGAATATCAGCGCCGATGGAGTTGTCTTCGGATTTCTGACCGATGATGAAAAGGTTATCCGAAATCTCGTATTGAATAACCAGAAGATCTCCGGAAGATGTCGCGGACCGGGAATACAGAGCTGTCAGATCAGGACCGAATCGCTTTTTTACGGTGAATTTGGCAGAGGGGCTTTCATCGGAGGTCGACATGATCGGATCGATGCTGAATTCATCGAATCCCATCCAATATTCGAATCGCTGTTCGATTTGTTCCTGCAGGGAGCCGGTAACGTATGCCACGCCGCTTGCGAGGTAATCAGAGGACGAGGTCATGGTGTCCCTGGTTTTACCTACGACGATGAGATTCCACAGATCGAGTTCGTTCAAGGGTGGGGTTGATGATGGTTGAATGGAGAGGTCGGAATACAATTGTCCGCTGATGTCCAGGGTGACTTGATACTCGTCGATGTCCGTGGCGGCCTGTACATTGACTATTGGATCGATACGCAGCGGATCGGCGAATTCGAGGCTGGCGCTGGTCAGCTCAAAATTGCGTTGTAGCAAGGTGACATCGCCATGGAGGACATCGATATGCCCAAGAAGTTGCGGTTTATTCAAGGATCCCAGGAGATTGAGTTTGAGAGCCATTTCCACGCGGGCAAGATTGTTCGTTACGAATATATTATCGGAACCAGAGATGCGGAGATTGAAGCGGGGATTGAAAGCCGATGGCGGGAGGAGCGGGCGCACTGATTTGTGTTTTTTCGTCAGAGCGAGACGGGCGCGGGATTCATTGACGATCATTGTTTTATAGTTGATTCGTTCGGAGTAGGCACTTTGATTCAGAGCGATATCGCCGGAAATGGTCATATCATATAAGCGACCTGCCAAGTCGAGTTCCAGATTGGCTTGTGACCGGAATCCGACAGGATATTGAAAATCGACTTCATCGCCACTTAGAGAGATATCGAGGAGGTCCGGGATGTATCGGGAGAATCCCAGCTCACCTTCACCGCCGAAATAGGATCCACCGGCGATCCCTTCCAGATAGGCAATCTTTCCGATTTTTTCATCCAGTAGAATCTCGCTGTGATAATCTTCGAGCCAGATGTCAAACGCCGGGATGTAACAGTAAAATTCCTGAAGGAACAGATTTCCGGCATATTCCGGGTCCACCCAGGTCCCTCCCAACCGGATATCGAATTCCAGGTTACCCGATGGGGAATCAATGAATTTCGTTACGGTTTTCAAGGAATTCAAATCGATATTGCCAGTCATCGCTAGTGCGAGATCACCGTGCGTGTGCAGCATTCCACCAACAAAAAAATCAGCTCCTTGACCCGAAAAATGCGTGTTGCCGATCGATATCGCATCGGCATCGATTCTGAATGATGTCGGTTCGCGGATGGCCAGATCGATACCTGCAATGGTGCCATCGAGTTCTTCCAATTCGCCGTGAGTTACCCATGTTACCGGATCCTCCAGGGATCCCGTGAACTGCACAGCCCCGGAAGCCACTCCTGAAACAATGAACGGAACGTTTTTAAGGGATGAAGCGACGTGATTGATTACTTCCAGAGGAAAGTACCGCATCGTCAAATGACCGGTGAAGGGGATCCCTTTTGTGACCGTACATGAACCATGACCTTTCAAAGCATCGAGCCATTCCGCAGTCCACGTGATTTCCAACGGTAAACGCGGTGGAAAGGAGCATGACAGGGTCCAGGGGCCCGTGGCCATATCGCCGAGAATCAAGTTATCGCCAAGGAAACTGGCGACCATGACCGCATCAGGGGATCCGGGGAGGTCGGCTGTGAAACTGAATAATCCTGAGGGTGATACGGCGTGGGATCCGGGAATGAGTGTGATGGGCAAGAGGGAACCCGAAGCCTGGCAGGTGATCGGTCCGCCGAATGGAACATCACCCCTGATTGTCATTTCCCCATGTTCGATTCGATCGACGATTGTCAGATCGGAAATCCCGGCCCGATCGATTCGGGCGGTCACATCGAGTTCACCGACGTGGGTTCCTGCAACCGAAAAATCCCGGATCGTGATCGTACTTAAGGTCTGCGGTTGAGCTGGAGTCGTGACGACGATTTCTCCGGTTAGGATTCCGGATAGCTGGTGTGATACGAATCCGAGTGAAGAAACGAGAGATAGATCGGCGGACGCGATTCGAATAAATCCAGATTCGAGAGGGAAAGTGAATGGGCTGTTGACCCAGGGGAGGGGGATATCGCCGTTTCCTTCGGCACGTATGTGGGGTCCGGACAGGGAGCTGTTCAAGATGGAGACCTGGTTCGGTTGAATGATCGATGTCAGGCGAAGATGTCCGATCGGTTGATCGGATCGGGTGAGAGAGGGGATATCGACGTCGAGATGAATCTTGTATCGAGGAAGTGCGCCGTTAAGCTGGGCGGTGAGGGCAC
>JAFGMN010000141.1 GCA_016927515.1 candidate division CSSED10-310 bacterium
AATTTCATCCTTCCGGCATCATGGATGCGAGAGGCATCCATTCATGGAGGAGACGATCGATGAGGAAGCTGATAATATTCATGTTGCTTTCGGGATTCGCATGGGGAATCGTTCCGTCGGCGGAGGCGGACACGCAATGGACGGACATGGTCAGTCCGATCAATCATTCGGAATGGCCCGATATCGCCATTGCGGATTTCAACACCGATGGTATTCCGGATATTGTTGCGGCGAATCCTGATGCCAGTGAAATGTTTTCGAATTATTCTGGTTTGCCCGTCTGGATTGGACGGATCTATAACGGTCCTGCCGGTGGTTACTATTGGGGTTTGGCCGGCGGGAGCAATGTGGATGGAACGGTAGCGAGCCTGCCGATTCCGGATCCCAACAATATCGGTCAGGCACATGTTGCATGCGTGTTTACGGGAAATACGTGCAATATGATGGCCGAATGGACGTTTGAACTGGGGGGAGGCGCTGGAATCCTCGATGTGATCACCATCCAAGGCGAATCGACTTTTTCGGCGGAGATTCCACCGGGAGTTTATTGGCCGGTACGGTTTCACGCGATGAATGACAGATGGCAATTCACCCAGATCGAGGGATCGGACACTTTTTCGGTCTCCAGTATTTTGCACAATACACAGGAGAACCAGATGGTTTTGGGTCAAGTTTATGTTTCGGATAACGCTGAGATCACCGTGTTGTGCCAGCGTGAAACAGCGCTTCACCCCGATGAGATTTTCGAAATCGTGACAGGAACCGTGCTGGGTGGAGTTCGCGGAATGTACCGTGACACATATCCCGACTATCGTTATTTAGAGAATCGCGATTTCGAAACGGAAATCCCGCCGGCAGAATGGTTCGTGGACCGGACGAATCTGATGGGGTTCCGGTATGATCTGCCTCAGAATTTCGGTGAGATTTTTCCCGGCGACAAGTATTATTTCCATACTCCCCTCGGACCATTCACCAACAACGGATACATTGCCGTTGAAGCGGCGGATATCAATCAGGATGGACAAGTGGATATCATCGGTGCGGGACCGGACGGGATTGATATATTTTACCAGGCGGGTCCATCAATCAGTTCAGTCGGTTTCATCGATGAACCCATTCTTCTGGATTTTCCGCCACGCCTTGATGTCCAGTTGGGAACACCCTTGGGTTACATCAATCCGAGTGTTGTGTACGATGAAGTCTGGTCGGTGACATGGCAGAATGATCGGTTCCTTGTAACGGGTGAAATTCTGGGATCCAGCGGTCCCGAATACTATGGCGGTGAATCAACATCGTATTGTCAGGAAATCTCGTTGATGGGATACTCCGGAACGGACTTCTCCAATGGGGATCGATTTACCTTTTCAACCAAACGGGTCAACTTCGCTGCCAGGACCGGACCGGTTACGGCCAACAGCTACTCCAATATGGCCGTTGGCGATGTGGATCGCAACGGATGGATGGATGTTTTGGCCGGAAAAGAGTCCGGGGGATTCGATGTCTTCACGTTTGACGGGATCAATTGGACCTTCTCGTCCACGATTCCTTTTTCCGGCATTATCTCCGATATCGTGCTGAAGGATGTCAATCGCGATGGATGGCTCGATGTCGTTGCTTCCAGTAATACCGGTATTCACTTCTGGGAAGGCCTGCCAGCAGGTGGTTGGAGTTCGGACAAGGGACCTGCTTTCGGTCGGGCTTTTCTGGGAGTGACAACCGGCGATTTCAATAAAGATGGATACATCGACATCGCCGCCACAGAAGATCTTGCCGCTCAGACCGGCTCAATCGAAGTGTTTTACCTGACTGCCGAGGAAACATGGTTTCAGAATGCCCGCGCAACGGTTCCGGTCGCCAACCCAAACAATATCGGTGATGGATTCATGGGGATGGTCCGGGTATCAAACACGACCACAGTAGCGGAATCCTGGCGGGTCGTCTGCGAAACCGCACAGCCCGATGGCGGTCTATTCAAAGTGACAGGCAGCCGGAGCGGGCAGCAAGCCCAGTATGCCCGTGTTGGGGAGCTGTTTTCATCTGACAATAGCGAAGTGGAATTCACGCTGTTCGATGGCGATGTCGATTATCAAGTCGGCGATTTCTTTACTTTCCAGACCGGTCGAGGCCCCCTGGAACTGCGGCAATTCGGGAAATTGGATTCCAGTGACCTGGATAACGATGGAAATTTGGATCTTTTTGCCGTCTCGCTTGAAAACTACGGAGTCGGTGTGTGGTTTGGAAACAGCAATTACGGCTGGACCGCGGATACGCCGCCTGAATCGAGCAGTTCATGGCAGGAAATCAACACCGGTCATGATCTGAATTTTGATGGAAATCCCGATATTGTTGTCGGGAGTTATGCCAACGTGGGCGAATCCGGCAGTGGTATCAAAATCTGGACCGGAAAGCATACCAATGAAAACACGTGGACCGGCTGGATTTACCAGCTGATCGGAACCGGTCGCTTCAATAAGATCGATAACGGAGATTTCAATATCGATGGTGCACTTGATGTCGTTCTGGCCTGTGACGATGAATCCGCTGAGGGAATCTGGGTTTTCACGGGGAATAACCTTGGTGATTTCACCAAGGTAACCACCTCAGTAACGACGAAAAAGGGCTATTTTTCAGTCATCACAGGCGACTTCAACATGGATGGCCGGAGTGATATAGTGGCGGGTCATAAAACAAGCGGTTTCGATGTTTTCCTGACCCGTGACGATCTCACGTGGAGTCTCAGTACGAGTTCAGTCACGCTGGGAGAAGTGTATGATTTAGCTGCGGCCGACGTTGATCATGACGGCGATTTGGACCTGGCGATTGCTCAGAGTTATATCAGTCCGGACCGCCCGGGCGTGGTGGTCTATTTCAATGACGGGAACGGATACTTCAACGAGACCAACAAACGGATTCTGCCGAGCGCCTTATATAATCACTGGAGTGTCGAGTTGATCGACCTGGATGTAAATGGAGCGCTTGATGTCGTCACAACCAACACGGGCGGTAATCCGGGCGTGCAGGTCTACTACGGATTTTTCGATGACGAGGAATGGTTGTTGTCATCACCGGTGAACTTTGTTGATCCATCCGGCTTGGACCACAATTACGGATTGATCGGCATGGATTTCAACCTCGATAACCGGCCGGACTTTATTGTCGGTGAAGATGGTCATGCATGCACCACGTATATTGGATTCTCCGGTCTCTCACTGGAATGCAATTTTGGGTTTACCGGTTTGGGCTTCGGAAAAATCCGGGATTTGGATACCGATGACCTGAACAACGATGGCTATCCCGATGTCGTGATTGCGACGGAACAAAATGGTGTCCTGGCATATAAAACAATTCCCGGTTATCCGGGGTTACCATCTTTTGGTTTCGCCCCGATCACGCATCCCGCAAACAATGGGGATTATGTGGGTATTACCGTCGCCGATTTTACGAGCGACGGATTACCTGATGTTATCGCTGCGAGAAATCAGGATTCCGGCGTATCCGGCATCGATATGTGGATCAGTTATCGCGACTTTACCATGGCCAAGGTGAATTCGACCTATCCGTCTGACGGTGGAGAATTTAATGTCGGTGCGGATTCATCCATTTATGTGAATTTTTCAGAGCCAATGGATCCTGCAACGATGACCTACGATAACATACAGCTGACACGAGAAGGCGAACCGGTCGGGTATTCGTTCATTATGGTCAATAATAACGACCGGTTACAGATAACTCCCGCCAAGATGATCCGTGATCAGGAGTATGCGGTTCGCATCGTGGGAGGACCGAACGGCGTTCGGGACAGCAACGGCAACATGTTCGACGGCAATTTCAACAATCAGGCGGATCCGTCGCCTGTTGACGATTTCGAGTTCACATTCACAACAGTCGATCGCGTGAAACCTTCGATCCCAATCGGTTTGATCGTAACCCCTGGTGATGCATCCGCGACAGTCCAGTGGACCGCAAACTCCCATCCAATACTCGATGAGGATCTGGATGGATACTATGTCATCTGGGAACTGGCCGATGAATCGGAAGATATTAAATACTCCTTCTATTCAAAAGAAGAACTGGGATCTCCTCCACGTATAACAATCCGGGGCTTGTCAAATGAACTCGAGATTCTGTGCTCCGTTGTAGCGAAAGATTTCACCGGGAATGAATCGAGTTTCAGCGAGAAAGTTCCGGTGATTCCTCAGCCGGTCCGGCCTCAGATCTGGTGGGCCGGGATGTACGATTCCCTGATTCAATCATCGGCCGGTGGAGAAATGTCTATTGTTGCTTACGTCTTCGATTATCAGGGCGATACCGAATCGGTCGAATTGTATTTCAACGATCTGCCCACCGGGGTATTTCTCCAGGATGGCGGTCATCCCG
The DNA here is from genome assembly GCA_016927515.1 of candidate division CSSED10-310 bacterium. Lineage (GTDB taxonomy): Bacteria > CSSED10-310 > CSSED10-310 > CSSED10-310 > CSSED10-310 > JAFGMN01. The sequence goes on from JAFGMN010000141.1 coordinate 4,378, forward strand.
ACTTCCCTCCAGGACTGGGATTATATGCCCTGTATGCGCCACTCGGGCCACTCAATACCGGATTTGTCCAGTTCCCCTTCCAACTGGTCGCGCATGACATCTCCGGGAACCACAGTCTGATGTGGCCGTATTTTCATGTTCAAAAGAATATTCCCGGCGGGGAACAATCATCCTCCAAAGCAATGCCCGAAATCGGGTCGTGGGAGAGCTATTTTGCACATCGAAACCAGGAGTTTATCGCTCGAACGACCATCCCATTCGATCGAGCCCAGCCATCGATTTCGCCCAATCGGCCGCAGATTCTCTGCGCCGGTTATAGCGCTCATCCCGAAGCCGATTACGAGTGGGGCGCACGGCACTGGTTGACCGCCATCATACTCGATCCGAATAATCCCTCCGGCGGACACGACATGGCCTATGTCGATTTATTCATCAATGGCACTCCCGCCTACCGGCTAGGCGCATCCGGAATCGCCAACGAAGGATTCATCGACGAACTCAATTTAACCCCGGTTCTGTGGGGTATCGACTTGAGCTGGTATGGCTCTGAAAACGATCCGGACGGCCCGGAGGGCGAGAATCACTGGCCGGCCGGTCCGCAGTTCCTAGAAATTCAGGCCGTCGATCGACAAGGCAATGCCAGCGATATCTGGCCGAATTTCACGATCAACTAATCGATATTGATCCATCCGATCAACACGCGCAAACGTCCCCTGAAACGGCTTTCAGGGGACGTTTTTTTTGTGTATGATGCTGGCCGGGAGATTCTCGGACGTGCTGACAGAACCATTCCTAAGAACATTCATCGCCGTACCCATGCCGGATTCGGTCATCGCTGAACTGGCTGGGTCCTTGGCGGAGTTGCGCCGAGAGGCATTCCATGGTGTCCGCTGGGTTTCACCCAGTGCATTGCATCTCACGGTTAAGTTTCTTGGCGAAACACCACGCGACAACCTTCCTGTCATCTGTGATCTTTTAAACCGAGTGGGTCGAGCTAATCCGTCATATTCATTACAGATTGAGGGGTTCGGTGCATTTCCGAACACACGTCGACCCCGGGTTCTATGGACGGGATTCCATCCTCCACCCCCACCGCATTTTTCACTGGTCGAAGCCATCGAATCCGCCATGAAATCCATCGGATTTAATCGCGAATCCCGGCCGCACAGCGCGCATATCACGGTGGCGCGGATACCCGGTCATTGGACGGACCCATGGCCCAGTCGCGACATTTTTGTAAATTTATTTGACAATATACCGCCTTTTATTGTAAATAAAATTGTCTTGATTGAAAGCACGTTATCTTCTCAAGGAGCGAAATACTCTCGTTTACATGAAGCCGCTGTTGGAGGCGGTAAAGATTCAGGAGGTATCACAGATGGTTAAGAAAACGACGGTGAATCCGGGTGAAAACCGTGAGCGAGCGTTAAGCAGTGCGGTTGCGCAGATTGAAAGGCAATTTGGTAAGGGTGCCATCATGCGGTTGGGTGATACGGGGCCTCGATTCGATATCAGCGTCATTCCGACTGGGTGCATTACGTTGGATATCGCCACTGGCATTGGCGGGTATCCGAAGGGGCGAATCGTTGAGATTTATGGACCGGAAGCGTCGGGCAAAACGACGCTGGCGTTACATCTCATAGCGGAGTCTCAGAAAGTGGGTGGTATCTGTGCGTTTATTGATGCCGAGCATGCGTTGGATGCATCGTATGCGCGACGTTTAGGGGTTAACACCGACGAGTTGTTGATCTCGCAGCCGGATTCCGGTGAGCAAGCACTGGAAATCGGTGAATTACTTGTTCGGAGCGGATCGGTGGATGTGATTGTCATCGATTCCGTAGCAGCGCTTGTTCCGCGAGCCGAATTAGAAGGAGAAATGGGGGATGTCCATGTTGGACTGCAAGCGCGTCTGATGTCGCAAGCCCTTCGTAAGCTGGCTGCAACAATCTCAAAATCCAACACATGTTTTGTTTTTATCAATCAGATCCGCGAAAAAGTTGGAGTCATGTTTGGTAACCCTGAAACCACGACTGGCGGCCGGGCGTTAAAATTTTATTCTTCGATGCGCCTTGAAGTCCGACGGGCTGCACCCATCAAGGAGGGAACGGAGATCGTCGGTAACCGTACCGTCGTAAAAGTCGTAAAAAACAAGCTCTCAGCGCCGTTTAAAAAAGCTGAATTCGATATTATCTACGGCAGCGGCATTTCCCGCGAAGGCAGTCTGGTCGATTTGGCCCTGATGCAAGAACTGATCATAAAAAGCGGTGTCTGGTTTTCGTATGGTGAGACCCGCATGGGGCAAGGCCGGGAAAACGCCAAACGATTTCTTCAGGAAAATCCGGCAGTAGCCCACGAACTCGAACAAAAAATTAAAGACTCGGGGGTCCTCCCGGTATCGAATGATTCTGAGGGGACCGACGATCCAGGCATGGAAACTATTCTCGAGGAGTGACCCCATACTTCACGCCTTCGGTGAACGAGACAGCTTGACGAAACGCCGCGTTCCTTTCTAGACTGGTTTACGATTGGTAGTTGATACTACCGATTGCAAAGGAGGATCATCGATTCGATGGAATTGAAGGAATTACTTAGGATATCCACTGAACGCGGCGCTTCTGATATCCACATCAAGGTCGGCCGGCAACCGGTTCTTCGAATCAATGGGGCATTGGTGCCGATGCTGGAGAAAAAGCGCTTGATGCAGGAAGAAATCACTGCTATTGCCTTCGAAATCATGAATGATTATCAGAAGGAAAAATTCAAAAGAAACAATGAGATCGATTTGGCCTACAGCGTCCCGGGACTTGGCCGGTTTCGCGTCAACGTGTTCCGCCAGCGTGGAACCATCGGCATGGTTTTCAGGTTCATTCCCATGCGGATTAAAACCCTGGATGAGCTTCACCTGCCTAAAATCCTTCAGAAAATCGCCTTAGAAGAACGAGGGTTAATTCTCTGTACCGGAACAACAGGAAGCGGTAAGTCAACAACGCTTGCCGCCATGATCGACTACATCAACGAGCATCGCACATCGCATATCATGACGATCGAAGACCCGATCGAATATCTGCATCGAGACAAGAAAGCGATCATCAATCAACGCGAACTTGGATCCGATACATTCTCTTTTTCCGATGCTCTCCGATCAGCTCTCCGCCAGGACCCCGATGTCATCCTCGTCGGTGAAATGAGAGACTTTGCAACAATTGAAACCGCGCTGGCTGCAGCAGAAACCGGGCATGTCGTTTTCAGTACCCTTCACACGATGGATGCCGTTGAAACCATCCAACGGATTATCGCTTTTTATCCACCCTATCAACAGCAGCAGATTCGATTGCAACTGGCATCAGTCCTGAAAGCTGTTATCTCGCAACGACTCGTTCCGCGGGCCGACGATAAAGGCCGTGTCCCAGCAGTTGAAATCATGCGTTCGACCGCCCTGATCCGAGATTGTCTCATCGATCCGCTCAAAACCGTATCAATTCACGATGCTATCGAACAGGGCGTATCCCAATACAGGATGCAGAGTTTCGACCAGTCGCTCCGCATGCTCGTGAAAAGCGGGCTGATTACGTACCAGGAAGCCCTGCGGCGCTGCTCGAATCCGGATGATTTCGCCCTAAAATTCAAAGGAATCACCACTACCTCGGATATGGCTCTGGAAGACATGGAGGGCGTTATTGGAAGCACATTAGACGATGATATCGAAACCAGCGAATTGGGTTCCGATTCATCTGACTTCGATTTTACTAACCAATTCAGTACCTGATCATCACTCCCCTTTACCAACCGCATGGCACGCAAGGACCAGACCATGAAAAGCTCGTTTGATATTCGAAAAGAATTTGTCGATTTCTTCACTCAACACGGTCATTCTTATATCCGCGGCACCCCGCTCTTCATTCCCGATGATCCCACACTTCTCTTCACGAATGCCGGAATGAACCAGTTCAAATCCATTTTCCTCGGGAAAACGCTGCCCGCTATCCCTCGTGCGACCAACTACCAGCGTTGCATGCGTGTCAGTGGTAAACACAACGATCTCGAAGAGGTCGGTTTTTCACCACACCATCACACGCTGTTCGAAATGCTCGGAAATTGGTCTTTCGGCGATTATTATAAAAAAGATGCGATTCAATGGGCTTGGACGCTGCTGACGGAAGAATGGGGATTGGATCGAAGTCGTCTGTGGGTAACAGTATTCAAGGATGATCAAAATGAAATCCCGGAAGATCAGGAGGCCGGAGAAATCTGGCGAACGATGACAACAGTTCCGGAAGATCACATCCGATTCTTCGGCAGGAAAGACAATTTCTGGGAAATGGGGGATACGGGACCGTGTGGTCCATGCACGGAAATCCACATGGATCGCGGACCCGAATTCTGTGACCGACAGCATATCCCCGGCCATCGATGCGAAGTCAACGGTGACTGCCGACGCATCGTCGAAATCTGGAATCTCGTTTTTATCCAGTATAACCGGCTGGATCTTCATACCCTCATCTCTCTCCCATCCCGACACGTCGATACGGGAATGGGCCTGGAACGAGTCACCGCTATCCTCCAGGACGCACCAAGCAATTATGATACCGACCTCTTCAAACCCATCATCACAGCCGTTCAAACTCTCTCCAACCAATCTTTCACCAATCGCAATCATCATATTCACGCCTATCGGGTCATCGCTGACCATATCCGAGCAGCGTCTTTCCTCCTGACGGACGGTGTCCTGCCTTCCAATGAATGGCGCGGTTATGTTCTCCGACGCATCATCCGCCGCGCCGTCCGCTTCGGAACAAAAATCGGCTTCTCCTCTCCTTTCCTGCATGCCGTGGCTACCACCTTCATCAAAGAAATGGCTCCCGTTTATCCCGAATTGGAGGAAGCACGGTCCCATATCCAATCCGTTCTCAATGCAGAAGAAGAACGCTTCTTTAAAACGTTGGATCAGGGTTTGCCATTGGTGAATGATGCGATTACATCCATACGAAGTCACGGCGGTTCGATTCTCCCCGGTGAAGACGCTTTTAAATTCTACGATACGTTTGGTTTTCCTCTCGATATTACTCGTGAAATCGCGGAGGAATCCGGTTTGACTGTCGATGAAGCAGGTTTTCAGAATGCCATGAACCAGCAGAAAACCCGTGCACGTACCGCCTGGAAAGCCGGGGAAACCCGTTCATCCGATTCCGATGTATGGCAACATGTGGCTGCCCACGTCGGTTCCATCTCGTTTACAGGGTATGCCACTCTGCAGGAAAACAGCCGCGTTCGAGCCATTATCGACACTGATCACACCGTGGAATCGGTGTCTGAAACCAACAAAATCATCGGGATCATTATCGATCCGAATCCATTCTATGCAGAATCCGGTGGGCAGATCGGTGATTGTGGTCGATTGGAATCCCCCAGCAGCCGCCTCAAAGTCCTCGATACACAAGCGCCCATAAAGGGCCTAGCGGTTCTTCACTGCCAACTGATCGATGGCACACTCCGTGTTGGTGATTCGGTTGCCGCACATGTCATGACACCTCGACGTCAAGCCATCGCTCGCAACCATACCGCAACGCACCTTCTCCATCGCGCGCTTCGCGATGTGTTGGGTGATCATGTAAAGCAATCCGGATCACTTGTGACCGAAGACCGGTTGCGCTTCGATTTCACTCACCATTCCAGCGTCTCACCAGAAGATCTTCTCGAAATCGAGCGACGCGTGAATCATCAAGTGTTGCAGGATTTTGCCGTGGAAACGCACATAATGCCATTGGATGATGCTCTTGAAAGTGGAGTCATGGCGCTGTTCGGCGAGCGGTATGAGGATCAGGTTCGCGTGGTCAGGATCGATTCGGTGTCTGCCGAATTGTGTGGCGGAACCCACGTTTCGAGAACCGGTCAAATCGGGTTGCTGAAGATTGTTTCTGAAGTCAGCGTGGCTGCCGGCGTACGAAGAATCGAGGCAATAACCGGTCTGAAGACTTTCGAAAGACTCACGGAAACCGAAGCGCTGCTACGGAAAATTGCGGATATACTAAAATCGCCTTTGGATCACATTCCGGACCGCATCGAAAAATACCAAAAGCAAATCCGGTCGTTATCTCGGGACGTTGAACACTATCAGTATCTCTCAGCTCGTCAGGCAATCGACGATAAACTGAAGAACCCGGATTTCATCGAAAAAATCCCCGCTGTTATTCAATTCATCCCGGGTATTCAGCAGGTTCAACTCCGGGATCTTGCTGATCAGGTGAAATCCAAACTCGGCTCCGGTCTGACGGTTCTGGCAACCAGAAACGATGACAAAGTCTTTTTGATCGCTGCGGTCACTCCGGATTTGATCTCAACTATCCATGCCGGAAAATTGGTTGGGCAGGTTGCGAAATTAGTGGGGGGGGGAGGGGGCGGCCGTCCTGATATGGCCCAAGCCGGCGGATCCCAACCGGAAAGAATCGATGATGCGCTGCGGTCGGTTCCCGGAATCGTCGCTTGCATGATTAAGGAAAAGGGAGACTGATGCATGGATGGAGAGAAGCGGAATCCATTACCAGATGATATCGTCAAGCGTATCGATGAATATGACCGGAATCTGGATGTTTGGTCGCATTACGATTTACTGTATATACCCAGGAATTCCGACAAGGCTCAAATCAAGAAAGGGTATTATAAAATTGTCCAATTGATGCATCCGGATCGGTATGGACTTGACCTGGATGAAGAACATAAAGACAAACTGGAAAGAATCTTCAACGAAATCAACATTGCCTATCACACGTTGATGGATGATGAATCAAAAGCCAGATACGATCAATCTCTCTACCGAGCGGAAGACCACAATCAACCGTTGAAAGAAACAAATGATAAAGTCGTCGCCCGAGCCCAATACAATCGTGGAGTAAAAGCGCTTAAGGAAAATGATGTTGTTCCCGCAATCGAGTTCTTCCGTTCCGCAACCGAATTGGATTCTGAAAAAGCCGATTACTGGGCTAAACTCGCTTTTGCCCTCGCAAAGCATAAAAATCCACGCGTGCGGAAAGATGCAATCCCACCTTGCCAAAAAGCCATCTCTATGCAAAATGAAAATGCCAACTACCATGCATTGATGGGCTTCATCCACCAACAACTCAACGATCTGAACGAAGCGAAAGTCCATTACCGTCGTGCCCTGTCATGGGATCCGCAACATCAACGTTCCCGCCAGGAACTGCAGAAAATATCCCAGCAAGTCAGCGATGAAAAAAAACAGAACTCCATCGCACACAAAATTATGAAAATTCTAAAACCTTCACGTAAAGCGCCACCCCCTCCCCGACAGCGTCCTCCACAAAAAAAAGCATGACATGATACGAATTATCAACATATGGAAATCGTTTGGAACCCAAACCGTTCTCAAAGGGATCCATCTCCATGTTAAAGAAAAGGAAAGCGTTGTCATTTGCGGCCCCGGAGGCAGCGGGAAAACTCTGCTAATGAAAATCTGCCAAGGACTCGTCCGTCCCGACTCCGGTGAAGTCTACATAAAAAATCGGAATATCCTCCAGATGTCCGAGGACGAACTGATGGAATTGCGCCTGGATATCGGGATGCTATTCCAGAACTATGCCCTGTTCGATTCCATGACCGTCGCCGAAAACATTGGGTTTTATTTAGCGAATCATACACGCATGGAATCAGAAGCCATCCGGCAACACGTTACAGAAAATTTGAAAATGGTTCATCTCCACGGATCCGAAAATTTGATGCCCTCCGAACTCTCGGGAGGTATGCAGAAACGAGTCGGCATCGCACGGGCTCTTGTCCATCGACCGTCTATCATGTTCTACGACTCCCCTACCGATGGACTGGATCCCGTGACAACAGACGCCATCATCGATCGCATGAGCGACATTAAAAACAGTCTGAATGTCACATCACTGATCATCTCTAATGATATGAATACCGCATTCCGTTTGGGCGATCGGATCGCTCTGCTCTGCGATGGTGTTATCCGGACGATCGAGCCTCCGGAAACCATGAGGATGTCACGTGATCCCTATGTCTATCAATTCATCCGTGGGTTGGGTGAAGGCCCACTGTATCAGTCGGTCTCACCGTAACCCTGAACAAACCACTCCACGACAACCACCATCACGCAAGCTAAAGCCTTGGCCAGTGATCGGATGGTCATTGCTCATCCTACTCACTCAATCGCAATTCTCCATTCATGCCGCTTTTCACCGAGTGACACTGTCCACCGGTCACCTCGATATCGAGACCCTTCGAAGCGCACGAAATCACGGAATTCACATACTGGAACCATTGAATGACTCTGAATATGTGGCATGGTTTTCACCATCCATGTGCAGTCCCGTATCGAATTCACTCCCTCTCGCATCCCGTTCATCACTCCCACAGCTTTCGGATTCATTCGCCTGTCGGCTTCCCGGATCGATCAATCCGATTATCCGGAACGAAGATTCTGCACTCTCGCCTTTTTTTCCGGGGCCAGAGGCATTCGATCGGAGCAGCCTAACCGGCCGTTTCATTCTTTGGTTTCTCACTGGTGATGATTTCCCAGATCCGCTCGTTGCCTTGAGGGAGATAAATGCAGAAATCATTCATCAAAGCCAGTTGAATTACGGGGAGTTTATTCACTATCGCGTTATCGGGGTTGCCTTACGAGGCGTTGAACGTGAGAGGATTCAGTCATGGGATACGCTGAGATGTATTGCCTTCGAAAATGGTACCCCAGTGCTTGATGATGAAATGGCGGTTCTGGAGGTCATTTCCGGATTGGATTCAGCAACCAGCAATCTTCGACTTTATCCTGAACTTCGCCGCATTGGTGTTAATGGTGATCGGACGCGGATCGGAATAATCGACAGCGGATGCGATACAAACGATCCCCAGCACATCCACGAAGACTTGATGAATCAGGTCTCCCATTACATCCATTATACGGGCAGTCCGGGATTTGATTATGTGGGACACGGTACGTTTATTGCCGGGATCCTTGCCGGAACGGGAGCATTGGGTCGATACGACAGCAGTGATTCCAGTGGTTACAACCTGGGACTCGGTTGTGCGCCGGGAGCTTCCCTGGCGATTTCCGATGCATTGTTGGCCTCACCGTTTCCACCGGCAGTCGGTTATGCTGGAATGATCCGTGACATCGCATTAACCGGTGCCCATATCTGCAACAATTCATGGACGGATGGAGAAGGAACGGGCATCGGCTATCATCCCAATTGCGCGGTCTGGGACGCAGCGATTCGACATGCTGCACCGGAATCGGAATATGCCTCCAGTTGGCCGATAACATGTGTTTTTTCGGCCGGTAACCGCGGACCTCAGCCATGTTCCATTTCGTCACCAAAGGAGGCTAAAAACATCATTGTCGTCGGCGCTACCGGCAGTATTCGGTCCGGTTCACCGGATCAGCCCTTGGAGACTTCGAGTCGTGGACCTTGCCTGGACGGCCGAATCGCACCGTTGATATGCGCGCCGGGCGAGTCCGTGTTTTCATGCTGGCCCAAGAATGAGCATCTGAGTCAGACCGGAACCTCCGTTGCAGCGGCATGTGTCACGGGGTTAGCGGTTCTTTTTACGGAGAATTGGAGATGTCGGACAGGACATTATCCATCCCCGGCAATGGTTAAAGGGATGCTCGTTCTCGCATCTCGTCCGGTGGCGAACAGTATTCCGGACCCAGCAACGGGTTGGGGCCGTGTCGACGGTAGCCTGTTCGATCCGTCGTTTCGCTCCGCAACAGCTTCCGATCAAAAAAAATTGTTTGAAACATCCGGGGAAATTATAACCTATACGATCGCATGCTCTCCGGATTCTCTTGAACTTGATATCGTACTGGCTTGGACTGATCCACCGGCCGCTCCAGGCGCTCAACCGGCACTCGTGAACGATCTGGATTTGCTCGCGGAAACCGATCAGCACCGGTATTCGGGGAACGCGTTCAACGATCGTTATTCCGTTCCGGATACTCCACCCGATCGCCTTAACAATCTGGAACGTATCCGTCTGCTGAATCCTCCTCCTATGGTTTCCGTCTCGATCCAGGCCCATGCCATCCGGGGAGACGGCGTTCCAGGTAACGGAATCCCGGCCGACCAGGATTTTGCACTGATTCTGAACGGCGGATTCATCGTATCGCAGAATCCAATCATCCATGTCGACGAATTGCAAGCATCCGGTACTGATGCAATCGACGTCCTCGTCACCAGCCAGCAACACACCGGCCAGAACAGTTTTCCCATACAGATCACGAGCACGGCAGATCCTGTTGGAATAATCACTCGCCTTTCTCCTTTGCAGCCCAGCAACACCGGCGTATTTTCTGGTCGCTTCTTTACAGGGACGTCCGGTCGTGCTGATGAAATCCAGGTGCACAATTCGGATATGCTGTCATTGAAACCGCTTTCTGGCACATCACCGACGGAAACAACCATTCTAATCAATGCCCGGCAACCCGTTGTGCAACGGATTGAGGTGGTTCGGATTTTCGCCAGGGAAACCGATGTGAAAATTGGATGCGATAAACCGGTCACACTGACCATCCATTACCGGATTCAAGGGACGGAAAAGTGGACCTCGCGTGTATCAGACCGAATTCAGAATGAGCATACCATTCGCATTGATCACCTTGAACCCCGTACAGCATATGAATTCTATTGCACGGTGATTGATACCCAGGGTAACGCGTCTTCCAGCCGAGATTATTTGGCGATGCTGCGATGGACAACCAATCACAGCCGGATCGTTTTTAATCGCTTCATGAACAGCGATCCCGGTTTTGAGATTCTGGATGGTTTATGGGAATGGGGAGAGCCTTCGGGCTTGGGAATCCCACCGGATCCACTATCCGGAGCGACCGGGGATGCCGTTCTTGGGTATAATCTACGCGGTAATTATGAAAACCACCTGAATCCAGCCCATGCTGTCAGTCCGATCATCGATTGCTCCCAGCAGGGGAACTATCTCCTACATTATTATCGATGGCTGGGAACAGAAAGTGGAGTCATCGATCAGGCTGTCGTTTCGGTGCGTGACAGCCTAGGCGACTGGCACAATGTGTGGGAAAATCCATTCTTCGACACGCTTGATCGGCACTGGACACAGCAGGTCATTGATGTCAGTACGTATGCTGGCGGGAACGGCTATTTCCAGTTCCGATTCACCCAGGGCTGGACCGATGGCGGTTTTGCACGCTGTGGTTGGAATATCGATGATATCCTGATCGAACATCAACCCTTTGCCGGACCAACACCTCAACCAATTACCGTTCCATCATCGCTCAGCATCGGCTGGGATATCGATCGATATGTGTTCAGCTCAAAAGACGAATTCAGACTGGGTGCGCGCATTTTCGTCACTGATGCAACCGATGATCTGGCCATACGAGTCGGGGTTTCGGAATGGAATCGTCCGGATCAACCCGTTTACTATTTCCCTTTCTGGACTCCCATCGATGACTGGATTCCGGTAAAACACCCTGTCGCAGGGTTCGCTTCTGTGCATATCGTCGATTTTTGCGTCCCCGATCCATTGTCATCCCGCATCATTGTTCAGTTTACCGCTCAACTATTCGATCCGGCATTTCCGGAAACCACTGTTAGTGCCCCCCTTCTCGTTATCTGTTTCACTCCTGACTCGCCCGCGACAAATTGATTGACTCGAACGGTTGAATGCACATAATGGTTTGTGGGGGCAATCGAACGATGGAGGAAAAAATGACCACACAATCAAACAGCGACAGACGGCGATCCGAACGATTTAAAACGATCAATTTTGTTTCCTACCGCGATAAAGACGATCAGGGTTCAGTAATCGCTGAAGGAATGGCTAAAACCTTGGATATTTCGTTGAATGGAGCCATGATCGAGTTGCAAGCACCACTCGTGAATCCTCAAACAGCTGAACTTGAATTTGCGCTGGACGATGAAGTGGTTTCCCTGCCAGGCCTAGTCATTGATCAGCAGGAAGAATTAAATGGTTCCTGGAAACTGAGGGTCGAATTTAAAAATCTGAAACCGGCGATTTTGCATAAACTGCAGACATTCATTCTCTCGTTCCGATGATCTATCAACAGGCCCTTCGGACCCACCAGCAGAGCGTCGGTTGATGCGTTCCGGATATTGAAGTTCGGTTGATGTATTCCAGATATCTTGATATAAATTTTCGATTGAAGTGAGGTTTCCGAATGCTCCGGTATTGCTTTGTTCGTTTGTGGATTATAGTATGCGGAATTAGTTTTGTCTTGCTTAATCCGTTTCGTTTTTCGAGTGCGCAGGATGAGCGTTTAGCCACAACTCCTGCCTTCACGTCACCAGATAACTCCGCTCGATTTACTCGTGGCGACACGCCGCCGGTGATTCGTTGGACGGAAATTGCCGATGCGGATTCATATGAATTGGAATGTTCTCTCGATCCCTTTTTCGCTGCACCGTTTTCGCTCTTTCCGGAAACTAGCCATCTGGATTTGGGAGTAATGATCGATCAGTTAACATGGGATCCCTTGAGTTTTCAATTGTTTTTCCACGTTCGTGGGTTGAAATCGTTACAACCAATCACACCGTATTCAGTAACGCTTGAATTCGCAAAATCGGTGGTAGGCCCAGTGACGCTTTTAACACCGATCGATGATATGCGGTTTGGCACGGAAAACAATCTTCCGGTCTTTTCTTGGGAGCCTCTTCAGGGAATCACGGAGTATGCTGTCGAGTTCAGTCAAGACCCCCTGTTTGAAAACTCCCTGGGAGCATTCGTCTGGCCTGGCACGGAGATTGATTGTCGGACAACGGGTGATCGCAGTGTTTGGGATGCCATTGTTGGCACGTTTTATTGGCGGGTCTGGGGAATGGAAGGAAACAGCGTTCCCACACCATTTTCTGCAATCAGCGTTTTTTCCAAAACCATCGTCAATCCACCCAACCCGTTGTCACCTCCTGATCAAACGCGTTTCTCAAGCTCTGCCGCCATGCCGATTTTCACGTGGGAACCCTCTTCGCATCTTCCAGATGAGTACCACATTCAGTTTGCGGGCGGTCCCGATTCCTTTTCTCCGGGTGGAGCCTACATCCCTATACCCAGTACGTCCTTCGATTTTCGCTCTGTTGGGATTACTCCGGAGATGTGGAACCAGTTTTTCGGTAAACTGTCTTGGCGCATTTCAGCAAATGACAGGGATGGAAACCATGGGGTCTTCGGTCGTTCATTTTCATTTGTGAAGATTGCTTCTAACAATTATATGGCTTTCGGTGATTCCATTACGGGAGGATACGGCGCTTCGAATTGGGGGTCTGGGTATGCAGGATACCCCCCGGTTCTCCAGTCTTTTCTCCGGCAGCGATATGGATCGGGAGTTGCGGTTCGTTGCGTCGAAAACCGGTCATGGTTTCCGGGGGGGCATACGTACACGGGTGACGAGAATGCGAATTCTGCCATGGAGTCTCTCGGACCGGCGCATGTTTTGATTATGTTTGGTATCATCGACATTGTAGACCCGGGTGCACCGGGATGTGAAGATTATGATTGCCAGACCATCGAACATCTCGGTTCAATCATCCAAACAATCCGGTCGTACCATGCTGTTCCGTATCTAGCAACTGTAACACCAGTGAATCCGGAATCAGATCGGGCATTCCTGCAGGAGACTATCGATGAGTTAAATACCGAGATTCTGGCTTTGGCTAGTGAGCAGTCCATTGCACTGGCTGACATGGACGATGCTTTTCGAACCGCTCCCCTTCCACTTGAAGACTATTATACCTATGATTCTGAGACTCAAGAAGTTGACTGGGCACATTTCAACGATCTCGGTTATCACCTGATCGCCGAAACATGGAACGAAATCCTCTGAGGTTATTTTGGCAAGCAAAAGCAGGAAACACACGGCATCTACCAACCGGAGTGACTCTGACTCCCGATCATCGAAGCGATTTCAGCGCTGGTTCGGACTATTAAACGCACTTCGTCAATCCCGCGCATTTCGAGAATCTTTTGGTTTGTGCTGTATGGCCTTCAGCGTTTTCCTGCTTGTCGGATTGGCATCCTTTTCCCAAGATCCCCAAAATACAACATCGAGTCTGTGCGGAACGATCGGAACGTATTTTTGCCGCGTTCTTCTCGATGGATTTGGATGGGTAGCCGTCCTGATCCCGATTGTCATTTGCATCTATGGTGTCATTCTTTTTCGTCACCGCCGGCTGGAGCATCAGGGTATTCGTCTGGGTGGACTTAGCCTGTTCCTGATCACCGTTGCGTGCCTTCTTGCGATATCGTTCGAGACGAGCCAATTATGGCATGGGTACTCGTTTTTCTCGGGCGGTAATATCGGCCATGTGCTGGCCGGACCGGTTGACAAATACCTGGGACCCTGGGGCGCAGCAATTATTTTGACCGTGATTCTGCTTGTCTCTCTGCTTCTTCTGACTGACATTTCATACCATGACTTTTTATCATACTGTCATCTTTCGACTCGACGTATATATCGTCACTTTGCAGAAAAGACAAAAAAATACCTTTCTAGCCGAAGGGAAAGGAATCGAGCAAGAAAGGCGCATCGCATCGAAATCCGGAAGGCGCGTCAGGCACAAAAAGAAGAGCAGGCTGCGATGCAGGCTGAAGCTACAAAAACCCAGATGCTTACCCATGAGGTCGAGCCCGACATTCGCACAGAACTGATCATTCTCAATAACGAGGAAGATGAGGATCCGGAGGAATCTTTTGGAGAAACATCTCCAGGAATCATCATCGAGGCGCATCCACTGATTCGTGAGAAAGAGGATGATGATAACGATCTATCGCCAGTGCAAGAACACGAACCGATCGTTGCCCGGGACAGGCCGCGGCAGATGGAGATCCTAAACACGCAATCGATTGACTTTGAACTGCCCCCAATCAATCTATTGGATCATATCCCGGATATCGTTGAAAAAGAAAGCCGGGAATCCCTGCTTCGGAAATCCGATATGCTTATCAACAAGCTGGCTGAATTCAGTATTGAAGGGCGCGTCACTGAGGTCTGCCCGGGCCCTGTAATCACTCGGTATGAGTATGAACCTGCGCCCGGGATTAAAATATCCAAAATCATCGGTTTGGCAGACGATCTCGCTCTCGGAATGCGCTCACGATTCGGCCTTCGAATTGCTCCAATGCCCGGCAAATCCACGTTGGGTATTGAGATTCCCAATCAGTATCGTGAAACGGTATTCCTCAAAGACATCTTGTTGTCTGATGAGTTCCAGGCAGCGAAGCAGAAGTCCATTCTGACTCTTCCATTAGGTAAGGACACTGCAGGACGACCATTTATCAGTGACTTGAAACGGATGCCGCATTTGCTGATTGCAGGCGCAACGGGTTCGGGAAAAAGTGTCTGTATCAATACGATCCTGGCCGGTTTATTGTATATTGCTAAACCAACGCATCTGCGTTTTCTTTTAATTGATCCGAAGATGCTCGAATTGAGTGATTTCAATGGCATTCCACATCTTCGGGAACCTGTCATCACGGATACAAAGATGGCACCGGATGCACTGAATTGGGCGGTATCTGAAATGGAGCGACGGTATCGCCTGCTTGCAGACACCGGTGTCCGCAACATCGACCAATACAACAACAAGGTCGATGCACCCGAGTATTCCGGTAATTTGGAGCATATGCCGTATCTGGTGATTGTGATTGATGAGCTGGCTGACCTGATGCTTACGGCCGCACCTGCTATCGAAGAAACCATTCAGCGACTGGCCCAGATGGCACGCGCGGCAGGAATTCACTTAATCATTGCGACTCAACGGCCGTCTGTCGATGTTATCACTGGCGTTATCAAAGCCAATCTGCCGTGTCGCCTTGCGTTCCAGGTCGCATCCCGAGTGGATTCTCGCACAATCATCGACTCGATAGGTGCTGAAAAATTGCTAGGTATGGGAGATTTCATTTTTATTCCGCCGGGTACTTCCCAACTTATACGCGCGCATGGAGCGTATGTTAGCGAGAGCGAGGTCAAGCGAATAGTGGAATTTCTTGCCACCCAGCCATCGATTGATGATGAGGATTCGATATTTCGCTCGATCGAGTCGGAAAATGGCGAGTTTGAGGATGTTGATGATCCGTTGTTCAATGATGCGGTCAAATTGGTTTTGACCTCGGGTTTGGCTTCGATCAGTATGCTGCAGCGACGGTTGAAGGTGGGTCATAGCCGTGCTTCCCGTCTAATCGACTGCATGGAGCTAACCGGCATTGTCGGCCCGCATATCGGATCAAAACCCCGTGAAATTCTCGTTGATCGCGATGAATACCTTGAACGTCTAAAGGAGATCAATGAATCAGGAGTCTATGAATAGGTCATTTTTAACGTATTTCATCTGTATCGCTTGGATCTGCTTGATAGGATACGCATCGAATGCAATAGAAACAGCGAATGTCCTGGGATTATCGAATAGCCCCCATGCAGAA
This sequence comes from candidate division CSSED10-310 bacterium, assembly GCA_016927515.1. GTDB lineage: Bacteria > CSSED10-310 > CSSED10-310 > CSSED10-310 > CSSED10-310 > JAFGMN01. The sequence goes on from JAFGMN010000141.1 coordinate 20,815, forward strand.
AAGGCAGCCATTTTGGATCAATTTCTTGCGTTCATTCAGCAAATTGATCGACTCAGTGCGGATTTTATGCAAGAGAACAACAACGTATCCACTGGTCAAATCATGACCGGATCGGGCATTTTGCGAATCCAGCGCCCGGATCGCTTTGAATGGGTTTATTCGAGTCAACCTCGGAATCATATTGTCTGCAATGGCAGTTTGATTATTATGATTTTGCCGGATGTTCAGCAGGTAATGATGGACAGTGCGGACAGCCAAGAAATTCTGTGGTCGCCCCTCTCACTTTTAACCGATGCCCGGTGGATGCAACGGATGCAAGTGGAAACACTCACCCCAGACTCAACCGATGTTGCAGAAACAGCATCATTCAAACTGACTCCTCGAAAACAGGAAGACGCGTTTGAAAATATTATCGTCAGGATTCCTCTCCACCTTCCGGCCACATCGTTTGAGATCACCGTTTTTGATGGGGCCGGTAATCAGAATCGGATTCGATTTACAGGATTACGCCAAACGGAGCCGGAATATGATATCGATGCACCAAGCATACCTGTTGGGTTCGAGGTCACCGATTTTCAGGGCAATCCTCGGAATCCGGAAGCTGTAGAGAGGAAGCAGGATCATGAAGACTAAAACGACAGGGTTGTTATTCGTAATGTGTGGATTCCTGTTGAGTATCACCGGATGTGGACCGCATCGCTACCTCTGTGAACCGGGTGATGGGTGTTTTACCTTGGCGGATTATGAAGACACGGTTAATCAATGGGTTGCACATGACGAATTGCATGACCGCTTCATCAGCCAGGCCGATATCCATGCGGTCTTTCTTTCATGGGAACTCCGGCAGGCCTATCTGGATGCTTTACGCGATCGTGCGGCGGTTGAGCCGGCGTATTTTGAACGGCAAAAGGACAGGGAAATTAAGCAATTTGAGAGTGGAAACGAATTTCATATTGGGCTGTACTGCTATCAAAAGGAGTGGTATCGGATAACCGGCGAGAATCCGATTTGGCGCTTAACGCTGCGAACTGATCGCGGAGATGAGGTGCGTCCTGTCTTGATCGAAGAAATCGAGATTCCCCCTGACCAAGCATGGAAATACCTTGAATTTTTGACGCAGGGTCGCAAGGTTTATCGTGCGGTTTTTCCACGCACAACAGAAAACGGATCGCTCCTTCTGGATAAAGAAACGCGATGGTTTGAACTCCGGTGCCATTCCATGCTCGGCACGCTGACAATGCATTGGGACGTCGGACCGATTCCCCTTTATCTAAAATAACTCTGAAAGGTTCTGAACCATCCGCCATGTATCGATTTCTGGCAAAAAATAGTCTTGCTGAACAGCTAAATCAGATTCGCGACCCCGGGTCTGTCAGTTTCTGATATTCATCCAGGGCAAAGCGATCCGTCATTCCAGCAATGTAATCGCAGATGACTCGTTCTTTATCACCGCTGACCTGAATGTAACGCTGGATCTTATCAGGAAGCAGTCTCTGCGTCGTTGTATATCGTTCGAATAAATCTCTTAGGAACCACTTCGCTTTGGTTGTCATGCGAATGACGCGGTAATGGAAGTAGAAATTGTGTAGCAGAAATGTCGATAGCTCATGAATCATCCTCTGAGCATGCATGCTGAAGCCGATTAAACATGTCAGGTGGTTTCTTGCATCATCCGGTGTTTGAGGTGAAAGGTTTTTGATCGCATCGGCGCTGGATCGAATGGCATCCTTCACGAAATAATCCTTGATAAAACGAACCGCTTCATGTCTTGCAATATCCGGTTCAAGGGATTGACCGCCAACTTCCTGAAATGCGATCTGCCAGATCGGAATCGCTTCGAGGTGTTTCCAATCGATAACTCTTGACCGCAATCCATCTTCAAGGTCATGGCAATTATACGCAATTTCATCGGCAAGATTGACAACCTGTCCCTCCAAGGACACGCGTTTTTCCGGTTCATAGCCATCTGCATCGGGATGATCGAATGCGCTGGCATGTTTGATAAGCCCTTCTCTCACTTCCCAAGTTAAATTCAATCCATCAAATCGGGGGTATCGTTTTTCAAGATATTCAACGACACGGAGACTTTGGCGATTGTGTTCAAATCCGCCGTGATCAACCATCAGTTCATTCAAAATCTCTTCGCCTGCATGACCAAATGGGGTATGTCCCAAGTCATGGGCCAAAGCAATCGCTTCGGTCAGATCTTCATTGAGAGCTAACGATCGGGCCAGCGCACGAGCAACCATACTCACTTCGAATGTATGCGTCAGCCGAGTTCGATAATGATCACCCTCGTAGTTAACAAATACTTGGGTTTTATATTCAAGGCGACGGAATGCTCGGCTATGCACAATACGATCGATATCTCTTTGATAGCAGGTTCTCGAGATCGACTCTTCCTCAGGAAATCGACGCCCTCGACTGGCCGCCGACCGCATGGCAAAGGATGCCAACCGTTGATTCTCGAGAGACTCCAGTTCTTTCCGGTATCGAATATCATTCATTATTTTCGACATTATTCACTGTCGCAATATAGGGTAAATTGCGGTAAAGCTGCTGGTAATCCAATCCATATCCCACCACGAACTTATCGGGAATTTCGAATCCGATGTAATCCGCCAGCTTTTCGTCTGGGTGTTTGTTCGTTTTATCAAGTAAAGCACATACGGCAACCGATGCCGGCGATCGGCTGTAGAACATATTTAACAGGTATTTTAATGTCAGCCCGCTATCGATGATATCCTCTACAAGAAGGATGTGCTGGTTTGTGATTGGATAGTCTAGATCCTTTAAAATCCGCACAATCCCGCTGGATGATGTGCTGGAACCATAGCTTGAAACCGCCATAAAATCAACCATATGAGGAATACTCAAAGCTCTACTCAGATCAGACAGAAAAATAAACGCGCCCTTAAGGACACCGATCAGAGTCACTGACCGATCACAATAATCCTGACTGATTTGTTGCCCTAATTCCTTGATTCTAGATGAAATCTGTGTTTCAGAAATCAGCTTATCATGCTTCATACACATCCACCCTTATGCAACCATTCAGAGCAAACCATCTCGCTCGGATTAATCAAGCACACTCGTCAGCACACTAATTAAAATCGAACTGTTTGATCATGACACTCAGTTCACGTGAATCGCTTGTCTCTTCGAAATCTGTCGGCCGGAAGCCCTTATCCGAGGATAAAACAAGTTCCGCCATTTCCCCATTGACAATGGTTCCTTTCTCAATCACTCGTTTTATGATGAATTCATCAGACAGATTAGGGTAAACACCGAGAGATTGCCCATCTAACACAAGCTCCATGGATACCGGACCGTTCAACTTGTCAATCGGAACCCAGCCATGGAGATAGAGGGTGAGATCTCTGTCAGCACCTTTCAGTTGGCAGACTCCCCGCGAACTCATCCAGCGCCAGGAATTATTCGAGCCCGGACCAAATTCTTTTTGATGCCAGCCATCCCCGAAGACAATGCGCGCTTCTGGGAGGTCATCAATATTCATTGGGGGTGCGACAGTGAATTCTCTGACGATCACCTTGGTTCCTGAGCCGCCGGAAGCATTCTGGATGGAAAACTTTTGAGTCGATTCGTTGAGATACAGGCCGACCATAGCTTGTATCTTTTGTCGTCTGGGGATCAGAGGGACAAGGATTTCCCGTGAGTAGCTAGTGGGTGGCGACGGTAATACGTGGTCGTCCTGAAACAGGATTTTGCCATCCGAGTTGGCAAAATGAACTTTAACCATCACATTTTGCTCGAGAAGGTTTTGCGGTATATTCTGCCATGAAAACGTAACGGTATGCAGACTATTGCCCGTCACGGAATCTGGAATGCCTTCAACAGTACACACACTCTGGAGGTGTTCGATCGACTCTTGGGACGCTGATTTATTTCCACTGCATCCGGTGATAGTGATTGTTCCAAGAAGTAAGACCGGACACCACGCAAGAATTGCCAATCTATAAAATGGTTCCGATAACATCGGAGTTCTTTTGCGAAACAGCTGCATCATCTTTAAATATCCCGGTCATTTGAAGTTTTGTCTGGAACTCGCAGACAAGGATTCCGTCCACGATCTTTATCACTCTCAGCGTTCCTTTGTATTTCGAGCTTTCGTACCCGATCACCTCTTGGCTGATTGGGCTGAGTTTCTTTTCATATACATCGAACAAATCACCGACTTGGGCATTTTTATCCTGCGGAAGTCGGATCGAAAAATTCGGAACATCCGTTGGCAGGACTTCGAGCAATCCGCAGAAGTCCTGACCCCAACAGTAAATTGCATAATGGCTTGGCATTACCTTGACGGTCTGAAGCCCAGTTACATCCCGTATCTGGACCCAATTGATTTCCGCTGGATCCGTGATCCAGACACCTGGAATACCTTTGTATTTATTGGCTATTTTCCACTTGTTATCAATCACGATCCGTGAATCGCGCAACTGCTTGTATTCTTCTTCGGTGATTTCGTTTTTCTGCAGCTGCTCATCCAGCAAGTAATGCTTGCCTTCCTCTTTGAAAATGACATTGCGATCGTCATTGACCAGGAAGGTATTCGTGGCAGGTCCTTTGTAGATCCGCTTCGGCTGTTTCAACCAGTCATTCTCGGTATTCATGAGGATTCCCAGCGACCGCTCCTCGGTTCCACCTTCGACCTGAAAAATCCCGTAATCATGGAAAATGTATTTCTGCTCCCCACCGGACCGGAAAACGCCGAAGCTGGGATCCCGCGCCAGTTGGAACAATTTAAACCGTTGTTTCGTGGCCAGATCATAATAGTAAACGACTCCGGACTGGTCATTGAAAATGGCAGCCAGACCGTCACCCCGAAAATCTGGGGATGGACCAAAATCAACAGCAATGTAACTGCTGGTCAATATACAAACATTTCCAGGATCCCGGATTTTACCCAAAAGGATCTGATCCTCGTTAAACAAATCGCCTTCCTTGATTTTCCGTGCCAGTTCCTGAGCCTCAGCTAATTTGCGCTGATATTCCCGCTCATTGACATCAGTTTTATCCTCCTCGGAACCGCAAGCTGCCAATAAAAGCAAGGCTATGACAAGCGTGAAGTTGCGGATTGCACTCCTGTTAACCATTTTGTAACCTCTCCTCCAGCATTCCTGATCATTTCGACGGATCAAAGCGTTCGATCTTGCCCTCTTTATATGAGATAATAACCCTGACGTCAAGATGGGTCATCCTACGGCAATAAAAATTCAAAGCGGCAGAACGGAAGGGTAATATGATTCGGGAGGAGGGGGAGAACGGATGTGAAAATTAAAGCAGTGAACATCGTCTTACCAGCATTTACTATCTCAGGGGCAACTGGATTGATTTATGAGGTTATCTGGCAGCGCAAACTTTCCTTGATTTTTGGAACGACCCTACCTGCCACAACCGCTGTTCTTGTCGCTTTCATGGGTGGATTAGCACTGGGAAGCTGGTTTTTTGGAAAATTGTCCGATCGAATGACTCGTCCTATCCGGATGTATGGCATTCTCGAAATCTTCGTCGGTGTTTACTGCATGCTGATGCCAATGATTTTTGATGCGATGCGCCAGATCCATGTGTCTCTGTACCGATCCATGGGCCCTTCGTTTCAATTGGATGTAATCCAGTTCTTCCTCGCTGTCTGTAGCCTAACCATTCCCTGCGCATTGATGGGCGGCACCCTCCCGATTCTTTCCAAAGGACTCATTTCTCAAGAACGAGTCCTTGGTTCCGGATTATCCAAATTGTATTTCCTGAATACGATCGGAGCCACGTTTGGGACACTGAGCGCTGGTTTCATTCTGATTCGGCTGCTCGGGATGAATCGAACCAATCTGATCACCGCATGTATCAACATTGCAATCGGATTTACTCTGGCAGTCTTGATACAAGAGCACACTCGCGGCCGCGTTAAACCGGAAGAGCTTCCACAACGAACCAGACCAGAGTGGCAGCACTATCTTCCCTATATCTATGCAATTTTAGGGTTAGCTGCCATGGGCACGGAAGTGGCATGGTCCCGATCACTCAATCTGGTACTGGGTTCAACTGTCTATGCCTTCTCCATGATGCTCGGATCCTACCTTCTCGGTCTGGCGTTAGGGAGTCTCGCAGTCGGTAAAATTACCGATCGCCTGTCCAATCCTCTGGCAACAGTCGGTGTCCTTGGATTTCTCGTTAGTGTTTCAATGATCATTGCCATCTCTCTCATCGATCGTCTCCCTGTCTTTTTGATGATGCTTTATCCCAAATACCATCATCACTTCTTTGTGTGGCAGGGTTGCCTCTTTTTACTCAGCATGGTCGTCGTGTTTCCTTCCACTTTTTTCATGGGAGCACTTTTCCCGGCATTTGGGAAAGCATACATTACGCACATGCATCAAATTGGCCGTGATGTTGGAAAACTCTATCTCTGGAATACACTCGGCGGTATTTTCGGCTCGATGAGCGCGGGCTTCTTACTGATTCCATTGATTGGTACCCATACCACCCTTATTATCTTTGCCGTCGTCTTCCTTCTTGTCGGAATCGGTATTCTCATTGCGGCTATACCGGAACGAAAAAGCCGCATTCAGCTCGGTTTTCTCTGCATAATCTGTCTTCTGGGTTATTCCTTGTTACCCGGCTGGAACCCCTTCCTGCTTGATAGTGGCGTGTATGTGTATGCACCTCAACTTGTCAATGGTTTCGAATCGAATCGGAAAATACTGTTCAACGAGGAAGGTTTGCACTCCCATGTCACGGTATCAGAAAAAAACAATGTGCGGAGTCTCAAAATCAACGGAAAGACGGATGGTTCGGATGGTGACGACCTCACCACGCAAGTCATGTTGTCAATTCTTCCCCTTGCACATTGCAAAAATCCCCGAAAAGCCCTGATCGTAGGATTGGGCACCGGCGTCACTGCCGGGTCTGCGCTGAATTACCAGGGTCTGAATGTCGTGTGCATTGAAATCGATGACGCCGTCATCCACGCCTCCCGATACTTTGATCACGTTTCGGGTAGCCCGATGAATAACCCTCAGTTCAGCATCCTTCAAGCCGATGCCCGGACAGTCCTATCGGCATCCGACATACACTACAATGTCATCATCTCCGAGCCTTCCAACCCATGGATAACAGGTGTTTCCAACCTGTTTACGATCGAGTATTTCGAATCAGCGCTAGCACGTCTCGAACCTGATGGAGTCATGTGTCAATGGATCCATTCCTATTATATGGACACGGAAACTCTGATGACCATTTTTAGATCATTCAATCACGTCTTTCCCCTCAGTTCGTTATGGCGGGGAAGCGATGGTGACTATTTGATTCTGGGTTCACGATATCCGATCGAACCTGATCGATCCAAAATCAACTCACTGTTTGAAAATCCAGCAATCCGAAGTGATTTAGCGCGAATCGCAATCGATTCACCGGATTCATTTCTTGGTATGTTCATTCTCGGAGCATCCGATTTTAACCGAATGACTCGATCGACCGGGATCCAACTCAATTCAGACGATCATCCCACCGTTGAGTTCAATGCTCCGATGAGTCTCTATCATGACACGGTAACGGAGAATAAAAACAGCATTCTCAGGTTTGCACCCGGGAATGCTGTTACTCAGTAGACGAAAAGTCCTGGTATCCGACCGCTTTTGATCAGATTCCTCTGATCAGACGCCCTTGCCAGAGTGCGGGTCTTGCTCAGCATAGATATGGAAGGGCCATACATAGGGACCATAGAGTGGCAAATCGATGACTTCTTCATAGTCGATGGTCACTGTAAAAATCCGTCGTTCAGGCCATTCAACGGCCATTTGCCTGTCTGGATCCTTGATTGGAATTTGATGCTGTTTTGCAAGGTTCAAAATTTTCTCCCGCATCGTATATTCATTGAAGGCTCCTCGCGCCGCTTCCTTGTAATCGCGGGAATAATTGATGTTAAGAAGGTCCTGAAGTTCATCGGTAAACTTCATATTTCGCCATTTTATCGGAACGAATTTGTATGCAAGAAACACCAGAATGCCGATCACGATCAACGTGATAATGATCGGCGCTTTCGATTCAGCGGCACCTCTTTGCCCGAAAAGCAATCGTCTCATGTCTCATCCCTCCCATCTTCATCGCTGGAGTTAGTATACTCTTCCAAACCATACTTTTTAATTCTATACCGAAGTGAACGAAATGTAATCCTCAGCAGTCGGGCAGCATCTTTTTTGATGCCTCGGGTCCGTTTCAGCGCATTGATCAGGATGGTTTTTTCGTATTGTCCGACAACTTCTTCCAAATCAAGGCCCTGCACGGGAACCTCACTGACCTGATTGACCGATGGTACTCGCTTGTTTCGGATATATCCGGGAAGCGATTCAACGGTGATTATCTCAGTCCTTTCCAACGCGACACACCGTTCGATGACATTTTCCAACTCTCGGATGTTTCCGGGCCAATGATATCCGGCGAGCGCTTCTACCGCATCCGGTTCAATGCTCAATGGGGTGCGCCCACATGCCTGGGAGCATTTCGCGATGAAATGATCGATAAGCAGCGGAATATCCACCTGCCGTTCTCTCAAGGCCGGAAGGTGAATGGGTATGACATTTAACCTATAAAAAAGATCTTCCCGGAAATCACGATCTTCGACCATTTTCTCCAGATCCCGGTTTGTTGCCGATAAAAGACGAACATCGACGGAGATGTCCCGTGTTCCTCCGACGCGTTTAAACTTTTTGTCATTCAAAACACGCAACAGTTTAACCTGGATAGCCGGAGTTGTCTCCGCGACTTCATCGAGTAGAAAGGTTCCTCCATCGGCGACTTCGAATAGACCTTCTTTGTTCTGCACAGCACCTGTGAAAGCTCCCCGCATATGGCCAAACAATTCGCTTTCAAGCAGGTTTTCGGGGAGCGCGCCGCAGTTGACCGTTACGAACGGTTTATTTTTTCGATGCGAGTTCTGGTGGATCGCTCGTGCGACCAATTCTTTGCCTGTTCCACTTTCCCCGGTGATCAGAATCGTGCTATTCAAATCGGAAACCCGACTGATCGTATCGAAAACCTGCTTCATCTCTCGGGAGACTCCGATAATATGTTCGAATTTTGCACGCGATTGAATCTGACTTTTTAAAAATGTATTTTCCTTGCGCAAATCACGGCTTTCGAACGCCTTGTTGACGACTATCTTGATCTCTTCGACTTTAAACGGTTTCGTGAGATAATCGTAAGCGCCTTTTTTCATGGCATCGATTGCGTTTTCCGTCGTAGCGAATGCCGTGATCATGATGACCACAATATCCGAACTTGCGCGCTTGACGTGCTCGAGCAATTGGATACCATCCATTTCCGGCATTTTTAGATCTGTTATGACCATATCGATTTCCGCACCAGACTCAACCAAGGAAACAGCGGATTTGGGATTACATGTGGATTGAACGGAAAACCCCTCACTCTCTAATAGAATAGAAAGGAAATCACACATGCTCTGCTCATCGTCTACAATCAGGATATTCCTCAAAGAACCCTCATTTTTCTTCTTTATCCTCCGGCAGCTCTTTTTGCCGGAACGGTAAATCAACGATGAACGTTGTCCCCTTCTTCAGTTTACTCATCACTCGGATCGTCCCATGATGATTTTCGACAATTCGATAGACAATGGCAAGCCCAATCCCCACTCCATGGCGTTTAAAAGTCGTAAACGGATCGAAAATCCGGCTGATCACCTCCTGGTCCATACCGATTCCAGTGTCCTCAATCGAACATCGCACGAACGGCGGCTTCGGCTGAGTATCCAGTACTTTTTGATAGGGTCCAGGTTCATGGCACACCCTCGCGCAAATATGCACCGTACCACCATCAGGCATTGCTTCGATGGCGTTCTTTAGAAGATTCCAGATCATTTGGGTGATTTGATCTCGATCAATTTCAACATCCAACGGTTCCATTGACCGTTGGAAGTCAATTGTGATTGTCTCATTGAACGATTCACTTGTTTTTACAAGCATTGTGATTTCTTCAAGTAAGGCCTCCAAATCAACGATATTAAACTCCGGCTTTCTCGGTCGAGCCAAGTCCAGGAAGTTCGAAATCAGCTTGTTCAGACGATCGGATTCTCGGATCACGATATTCATTAATCGATTTTGACTGTCCGTCAACTTGAGCTGTTGTTTAAGAACCTCTATCGAACCACTGATCGACGCCAGCGGATTGCGTATTTCATGAGCCATCCCGGCAGAGACTTCGGCAACCGTTGACCACCGCTGTGTTTTTCGCTTCATCTCCTCAATTCGCTTTTGATCAGTCACGTCGTTTACAATCAACATCAAGCGAGCAGGATCTCTGGTTTTTCTTTCCAATGCGATTATTTCAATCAGGATCCAGTAAGTCTCACCCGTTAACTCATATTGGTACTGAATTTCACGCTTGACTGATTGATCAAGGCTAGCCATTCGCAAAATACTCTGCACGAGATAATCAGGGAAGATACGACTCAAACGGTACTGCTGGTCGGGTTCTTCTACGAGCCCCAACATGGTAATAGCTGCTGGATTGACAGATAGAATATCGCCCTCTGCCGTTGTTGTGATGACTCCACTGGGGATTTCATTGACAATACGTCGATTGAGAGTCCACAGATAGCTGTATTGGACATTTCGGTTCAGGAGCATCAGATTCATTCTGCGAATTCGTTCGGACAGATTGTTAGCAAGGAATGCGGTAAGATAATAGCCTGCAATATTGACCAGGATGATGTATACGGCAAATGTTGGCGGAGGCAGGAGAACCCAATTGGTTGCAAACGGCCACCATCCTGTCCATCCCTTGTACTGGCAAACAACAATTCCGCCGAAAACAAGGCTGATGAAAATGGCTGTCGCGAATGATCCTTTTCGTGGGATGACATAACTGGCAATAATGATTGTGATGACGTACAAAATGGAAAATGGGCTCTCAATTCCTCCTGTCGCCATGATGATGATGGTTTCCAACAGGATATCACCCAGAAGTTGGATACAAGCCAGCAGTCGAAGATTGGAAGTGATATTCAGTAAACCAGAATAGATAATGGTCATGATCAGGATCGTTGTGACCAGGGGAAACAGAAAACGTGATACGGCGAAAAATCCTGACACTTCAAGAGGGAGAGCGGTTCCGAGAAGCAGGGTAGTTCCGACCAGCAACCGAGCGATAATGAGAGATTTTAATTTTTGGTAAAAATCTGTTTCGTCTTTCGTCTGAGTAGCATCCATACCAGAATGCGTTACTTCGAAAGCTCACCGACCAGGCTAAACATCGGCATATACATGGCGACAACGATGAATCCGATACTGACGCCCAGGAAGGCCATCAACATAGGTTCAAGCATCTGTGTCAGGTTCTGAACAGCAATATCCACTTCTTCATCGTAAAAATCAGCGATTTTTTCGAGCATCGCATCCAACGCACCGGTCTGTTCTCCAACAGCAATCATCTGGGTAACCATCGTTGGAAAGACTTGCGTTGCGGAAAGGGGTTCGGAAATCGATTTACCTTCGCTGATCGATACACGCGTTTTCATGATCGCTTCTTCGATGATCTTGTTTCCGGCAGTCTTAGCCGTAATCTCCAGTCCCTCTAGAATCGGAACACCGGATGCAATCAATGTACTCAGTGTTCTGGTAAACTTCGCCACGGCGACTTTGCGCAACAGGATTCCAAAAACCGGTAGTCTCAGCGCAATGGCATCCATGGTTTTCGCACCTTTCTCGGTCTTCTTGATGTACCGGAAAAGAAAAATCAAACCGGCCAACCCAGCAAGAAGGAAAAAGAGATTTTTCTCAATAAACACGGATGCTCCGATAACTATTTGAGTCGGTAGTGGGAGAGTAGCACCCAATGATAAAAAGATCTTCGCGAATGTGGGAATAACAGCATACATGAGGAAAATAACAACTGTGCAAGCGACGGCGACAACGACAGTTGGATAGACCATGGCGGATTTTACCTGTCGTTTCAGCGAGATACTTTTTTCCATATATCCGGCTAGTCGGTTCAAGATTGTGTCCAAAATACCGCCCGTTTCACCGGCTTCCACCATATTGCAGTATAGTTCATCGAATATTTTGGGATGCTTGCGAAGTGCATCCGCATAGGTGCTTCCTGATTCGACACTCTGACTGATATCGAGAATAGCCCGACTGAATCGAGGGTTTTCAGTTTGCTCTGCCAGGATTTCCAGACATTGAACCAATGGAAGACCAGCGTCGACCATGGTCGCAAAAGTCCGGGTAAAAACGACGATATCCCTTTCGGATATCTTGTCGCCGAGACCCGGGATTGAAATATCCATGTCCTTCCAGCTTCGACTGACCTTTAATGGTTGGATTTTCTGACGCCGCAAATTGAGGGTTACAGCCTCCTGCGAATCCGCATCCATAACTCCCGAAACTTCGGCTCCATTCGCATCTTTGCCTTTCCATCGGAACTTTGGCATAATTCAATCCCTTCCATCACTATGACCGACGGGTTGGTACTTCTTTCGAAACCAATTGATCAAACTCCTGGGGTTTCATCGAATGTCCCTTGGCATCGGCCAACGTCACTCGACGTTTAAAATACAGATTTGCCAGAGATTGATTCATTGTGATCATCTGGAAATTACTCTGTCCGGTTTGCATGGTTGAATATATTTGATGTATTTTATCCTCACGTATCAGATTTCGAATAGCATCATTCGGTACCATCACCTCCGCCGCCAATGCTCGTCCCTGACCATCTCGACGCGGTATCAACATCTGACAGACAACGCCCTCCAAAATAAACGACAACTGAGCACGAATTTGTGGTTGCTGATGTGCAGGGAAAACATCGATGATCCGGTTAATGGTTTGAACTGCGGAATTTGTATGCAGTGTTGCAAACGTAAGATGACCGGTTTCAGCACATCGGAGCGCGGCTTCAATCGTCTCCAGATCCCTCATCTCGCCGATAAGAATGACATCAGGATCCTGACGAAGAACGGATTTCAGAGCTGCTGCAAACGAATGCGTATCAGCATGAAGCTCCCGCTGATTAATCACCGAACTGTGGTGATGATGCAAATACTCAATTGGATCTTCGATGGTGACAATATGTTTGTGAAAATCCCGGTTGATCTTATCAATGATCGCAGCGAGAGTTGTAGATTTTCCACACCCGGTCGGTCCTGTGATTAGAATCAGTCCCTTCGGGCGTTTGCAGAATTCAGCAACCACCCTCGGCAATCCCAGTTCCTCGAAACTCATGATCCGAAACGGAATAGTACGAATCGCGATGGCAACAGCGGATCGTTGACTGTAAATATTGGCTCGAAACCGGCTCAACCCTCTAACACCGAAAGAGAAATCCAGCTCTTTCTGCTCTTCGAACGCATGTTTCTGCGTATCCGTCAACACGGAATAAGCCAGTTGTTTTGTTTCCTTTGGCGTTAAGGGGGGGACTTCTTTAATGGGTGTCATCAACCCATGGACACGCAAATGGGGGTGCGTACCCGTGGTGATGTGCAAATCGGTTGCCTGGCGTTCGATCATGATTTTCAGCAGATTCGGCATTGACACGCTGGCCATGAATCATCCTCTTAATTTCCGAAGGTCACGCGAACGACTTCTTCCAGTGTCGTCCGGCCTTCTCTGATTTTGTCCAATCCCGATCCACGCAATGTCTGCATTCCCAAAGCCACTGCGGTTTCACGGATTTCCATTGCCGACGCCCCCCTCAAGATGAGTTCGCGAATTTCATCAGTAATCGACAAGACTTCGAATAATGCCACTCGGCCCTTGTATCCGGTGTGCGAGCAGTATGGGCAACCTCTTCCTTTCACGACATCGAATGTACCGATCTCTTCATCCCGGAACCCGATCTGAAGTAGGGCTTCCGGGGGAACCTGAACCGGTTCTGCGCACTTTTTGCATACTGTGCGCGCCAGTCGCTGGGCGACGATGCTGATAAGTGATGAGGCCACCAGGAACGGTTCAACGCCCATGTTCAGCAGACGGTTAATGGTTGTCGGAGCATCATTGGTATGAATCGTGGACAGCACGAGGTGGCCGGTCAAGGCTGCTTTGATGGCGATTTCCGCTGTTTCAAAATCCCGAATTTCACCGACCATGATAATATCGGGATCTTGCCGGAGAAAAGAGCGTAGAGCGGCCGCGAAGTTCAGTCCGATGGCATCGTGCATCTGGACCTGGTTGATCCCCATCAGATTGTACTCAACGGGATCTTCTGCCGTCATGATATTATCGCTGATACTGTTCAATTGGGTCAGGGCCGAATATAAGGTCGTCGTTTTTCCGGATCCCGTCGGTCCGGTAACCAGGCACATCCCGTAAGGCTTATGAATAGCCTCTTGGAATTCGGCCAATTGGCGTTCGTTAAAACCGAGTTGTGTCATATCCGTTTGAAGATTGGCTTTATCCAAAAGCCGGAGAACGATTTTTTCACCGAACAGGGTTGGTAGCGTAGAAACACGGAAATCCATTTCCCTTTTCGGACCCAGGCGCATTTTAATACGCCCGTCCTGGGGTAATCGCCTTTCGGAAATATCGAGATTCGCCATGATCTTCAAACGCGATGTAACGGCATCCTTGATTTTCAATGGCAATCCCAATTCTTTCCGTAGTACACCGTCCAGGCGGTTCCTAACCCGGAACGACTTTTCGTATGGTTCGAAATGGATATCCGAAACACCCATATTGATCGCCTTGATCAGTATTCCGTTGACCAGCTTGACAATGGGCGCTTCCAAGTTCTCCACTGCAACAACGGTTTCTTCGTCATCCTCGTCTACGACCTCCAGCTCATCCACGGCACCAGAAACCAGATCATCGAAATCGTCAACGTTAATGAATGAAGCATCCATCTCCTCTTCGGATTCACCACCACCACCGCCGCCACCGTCAAAATCGGCGAAATCATCCATGTATCCTGCGGTAACAGTATCCCGAGTGTCTAACTCTGTCGATGCAACCGATATTGCTTTGCCCGTTCCATAATACCGTTCGATCGCACTCTTAATGGACATTTCCGATGCGACAACAGGTTCGACATGGTATCCCGTCATGAATTTCAGATCGTCTTGAGCGAACACATTGGATGGATCAGCCATGGCGATGGTCAACGAAGCACCGGTCCGACTGATCGGAATCAACATATATTTCCTGGCCACTTCGGCGGGTATCAGTTTTAATACCGATTCCTCAATATCAAAACTATTTAAATTGACCGAAGGAACTCCAAACTGATTGGAAAGGACCTCGGTTATATCTTCCTCATTCAAATACTTCAGGTGAACGATCGCGCTTCCCAAACGCCCCCCATTGTTCGCCTGATACTTCAATGCAACTGCCAACTGCTCCGATGTAATCAATCCCTCTCGAATCAGTATATCACCTAAGCGTTCAGTCATTTTGAATCCCCACGTCGGTCAAACCACAGCATTGCCACCTGCTCCAGCAGAACCATTGCACCACATAAACAGGCTTATTGTCAAGAATATCAAAGGTTCTCCGCTAACCCGTCCGCTCGAAAACAGTGATCGGGTCTGCACCCCGCCGAACCACCTCACCCGTAATCACGCACTCTTTCAATCCCGTTTGTGACGGCAGGTCATACATAATATCCAGCATGATAGTTTCGAAGATGGAGCGCAGTCCCCGTGCACCCGTTTTCAGTTTGACTGCCTCGTCTGCAATTTCCACCATTGCGTCCGGCGTCACCGTCAGAGCGACGCCCTCGTAATGAAACAAGGTCTGATATTGGCGAATAATGGAGTTTTTAGGCTCTTTCAATATGCGGATCAGTTCGTCCCGACCCAGATCATCCAATGTGGCGATAACCGGCAATCGTCCAACGAATTCGGGGATCAAACCGTATTTGATCAGGTCCTGGGGTTGAACCCGTCGCAACATATCGCCCGTCGACGATACCCCAATCCCACGTGAATCAGCTCCGAATCCAACACGCTTAACATTGATCCGGGAGGAAATCAGATTCTCTAGACCAATAAAAGCTCCTCCAACAATAAACAACACATCCGTCGTATCGACCGGGATCGTTTCCTGGTGCGGATGCTTACGCCCTCCCAACGGCGGCACATTGGCCACTGTGCCTTCGATGATCTTCAACAAAGCTTGCTGCACACCTTCGCCTGACACATCCCGGG
>JAFGMN010000142.1 GCA_016927515.1 candidate division CSSED10-310 bacterium
AAGACGCCTCACCGCATTGCGGTCGTGCGCATCGACGGTGTCACGGTCGCCGTGACCGAGCGACGCACGACATTCCATCGGGAATCCGACTTCACTCGGTTGGGTCTTGATCCCCGATCGTTCCGCATCATTGTTGTGAAGATCGGTTACCTGGAGCCGGAACTTGCCGGCATGGCCCGGGCTGCATTCCTTGCGCTGAGCCCCGGTGCCGTGAATCAGAACATTGCGGCGTTGAACCACAAGCATATCCGCCGTCCGATGTTCCCGATGGATCCGGTTCCGTTTTATTCAGCATCGGAATCAGATTCGCGATTGAGGCCGTGACCATCGCCGGGAACCGGCATTATATTATGGAGGGGAGTGGGCGACGTAACGCGTAAGTGCTCAAGGCGGAGGAACCGAATTGCACGGGATGGTTTGTGTCATCACCGGTTGATTCCAGGTCCGTATCCGAAATCACGATACCCGATGGTGCCCAGGCATGTTGAGAGGTCTTGATCAAGAACAGCTCCATAGAGACGAATACCCGTTTGACTGGCTGTCCCGGTGTCTGGCCATATCATCTCGGGTATGACATCGATTGATGTTTCACCGGGAAGGAAAGTCATTTCAAGAAAATCCATGTCAGGTGGATATAACGTCCAGGATGGAAAAAACCAGTAACTCCCTGTGCCAAGGTCCAGAACAGCGGTGAAGAACGCATTTTGCCACATTTCGCCGGTATTGCAAACACGCGCGACAACGGAAAAGGAATCGCCAGGATTCACATATTCTGTCGAAATCTCAAGCGTGACACCAGCCGTTTCGCATTCCTCAGGAGACACGGAGTGGATCAGAACCTGCGCCACCTGTTCTTCTATCCCGGCTTCGTTGGTACCCATTCGAATTCGGCAAAACCCCTGTTCTCCCCAGTTCTCTCCCCACGAATTTTTCCCGATCCAGTATTTTTGATCCGGATCGGCTGATGTATCATTGTATCCAATGAGCACGATAAAATGATCCCCCATCTCCTCGCCACCCGTATGGATATAGACGCCTTCCGTGTAATCAGATGCAAAATCACGGTATACGGTTATCCGTGCCCCGATGGGACCTGATTCAAGAGCGGTTTTCATCATATCAACGACATGGGGCGGAGGTTGATAGGGAGGGAACAGCCATTTCCATTCGGAAATGCGCGTGATCCTGGAGTGCCAGTCATCACAACGATCTGTACATGCCGGCGGGTCCGGTAGATCGTCAAACGGAAAACAGGCTTCATCCACCGTTCCCGTGTCCCGGAGAAAGTCAAAGATCGGATCCATAAACCAGAGAAAAGACCGGTCGAATACACACGATTGAAGCATCTGTTCTGAAAGGTCAACCGCCAAATCCGGATTGTTTGCAAATATTTTAACCTGACTTTCCACCAGGGCAATCGATGCAAACGCCCAGCAGTGACCGAAACGCGCCTGATCTTTTATTGCGGTTACCCAGTTTCCCCCCTGATAATCTCTCCAATCCAGAGATTCCCCATTCACTGATGGCATTAAAAAAAGCAGGATTAAAGGCAGAAAGTTCGTTTTTTTCATAATCATTTCTCGATTGAAGCAGCGATTCACTCGTGAGATGCATTGCACAAATCGGAAATCCAGTCAATTCCGGCAAGAGTGTCAGCCATCGCATGCGTGACGTCGAATCCGTTGATGGGATCGGTGTTTCGCGGATCAAGATTCTCTGATATAATGAGACATTTCGCCCGGTAACTCGATCGACAGCTCGACAAACCCCATGAATTGATCTTCCCGATACCAAGGCGCCTGGTGAATCAGCTTTTTCACTCCATTTTTTTCGATGGTATACGAATGGGATGCCCGGGTCCGATACAGATGTGCCAGCTTCGTCCTCGCAGGTTCAGGATGTACGTCGAACAACGACCGGCCGATCAGATCCCGACCCCCGTATTTTTCAAACGTTTTGATTGATTTTTCATTCATGTAAACAATTATGCCTTCGGCATCGCCGACGGTGATCGCAGCGGCAAATCCAGTCATCCAGTCAGGTATCATGCGCACCTCCTCCCGGTGACATACCATTGGAATCCATTTGCATCAACCCAATTGACCCGGTAATGACTTCCGGGTGAAACCCTGTAAACGGAGTGGATGTCCCCGAAGACCATTATGATAACAGGCAGGACGTCTCCGGTACCAATTGCAGAAATAAACGAAAAACGCATGTTCATGGATTGATTCTGTAGGATACAGCGGACGACGCGGATGGGTTCGAGGGATGGTTTGAGAATCTGAACGAAACTTCTGGGTAAACGACTCCTTGTTTCTGAAAAAAGGTGGAAAACATAAAGGGGTTCGGTGTGAATCGACTGACAATCATTGGTTTTCTGGGAGTGGCGGCTGTTCTGTCCATCGGGATGCTGATGGTCCGAACCGTGTCTCTGCAATCGGTGGAACACGATAGCTGTATCAGTTTGATCGCAGCGACCGGACACTTGGGAGATTACTTCCGGGACGCACCACGGAACCGCTGGGTCGACGCTGCACAATGGCAACGACTTCTGCATCCGGACGAGTTCGGATGTTTCGGCCGTATTACACGGGATCTCTGCGAGCTTGATATTCATCCTCCGTTGTATTTCTGGCTACTGCATCTGTGGATTCATCTGGCGGGTGTTTCCCCCGAATCCGGCCCCGTACTGAACGGAATACTCATGCTGATGACCACGACAGTTATCTATCGCCTGGTCCGACGCATCGGAATTTCGATGGTGGGATCAATGGCCGGTGCGATTTTCCTCCTTGTTAATGCATCGTCCCTGGAAACCATGGCGGTGACACGGCAATATACCTTGCTTGGACTCATTACCGCGGGGATGGTGTCTGTCGCGGTGAATGCCCTGCAAACGGAAGATATCCGGTGGTATGTCGGCTTGACCATCCTGGCATCGGCGGCGTTTTTAACCCATTTTCAATCGATGGTGACATTGATGCTGATTGCCGGTGGGGTGATGATATCGGTTATGCATGTCCCGTCCCGGTCGGTGGGAATGATGGGAACCTGCACCCGCCGCGGTCTGGTCGGTATTGCGGCGGTTGGAGTTGGGATCGGGTTGGTGTTGCTTGTGTTTCCGCGGCTTAT
>JAFGMN010000014.1 GCA_016927515.1 candidate division CSSED10-310 bacterium
CATCGGTTTTTCCACCACCATGTGCTTACGATAGCGCGTCAGATCAATCGTGTGTTCAGCATGCAATCCACTGGGTGTTAAAATACACAGTACATCGATGACTGGTTCCTTTTCCAGCATTTCGTGCGGATCGGTGTAAACGGGTACTTCATATTTCCGTCCGAACACCGCGGCGCGTTCGTTCAGATTATCGCATGCAGCCACGAGCGTTGCGCCGCGAACATGCCCGCCCTTCAGGATCTCACCGTATTTCGCCGCTATCCGTCCGCAGCCCACCAATGCAAAATTCAAGCTCATCTTCCCCCCCCTAAAAGAAGGCGATCCATTTCTTGGCGAACGGTAGCACATTCCGCGGTGTAATGCATGTCAATTACCTGCGTCGCAGCAGGCCACAATATAGCATCGGTTTCAACCGATTCACCCAGCCGATTCCCGGTCGCACTTTCGTGTATTTCCGATACACGCCGGTGGGCGGATATATTTTCGATACCGGAACTTCGATTGAGCGGTATCGGCATTGAAGGATCCGCAATGTCAGGTAATATTCGAGGCACTCATCCAGCCACGGTTGATCGATATCGATCCGAGGATCGTCGAGAATGCGGAGTCGGTATGCGCGGAATCCATTGGTTCCATCGGTCGCTTTAAAACCCGTGAAGAGTCGTAGGAGCATGGGGTATACACGCGTGACGACCCGTCGGTGTCGTGGCATTTTGTTGAATCGGCCGCCTTCGAGATACCGGGATCCTTGGACATAATCGTACCCTTGCTCAAGAATCGGTTGCAGTAAACGAGGTACCTGCCGGGGATCGTCTTTCCCGTTGCCGGCAAAAATGACGACCACATCCATACCGATCGCTTGAGCGTGTTTCAATCCATCGCGGATGGACACGCCGATATACATCTGGTTGTCATGACGCAGCACAGTCAGCCGATCGGATCGGGCAGCGAGTTCCCGGGGTGTGCTGTCTGTACTACCGTCATCTACGACAATAACGGTATTCACGCATTCGTCCGGGATTTGGTCCAGGACATCACCAATGATCTTCTCTTCGTTAAACACAGGGATGATGACAGCGACTTTTTCCTCCGTCTTCAAACCCCGCTTATCCGGACCGCATTCACCGGCCATCCGTCACCTCCGTATGATCACCGTTGTCCGGTGTCTTCCGCCATCCGATCACCCGGGCAGGAACACCGGCCACAACGGCGAATGGCGGTACATCCCGGGTAACGACTGCATGTCCCGCAATCACCGCTCCACGGCCAACCGTCGTTCCCGCCGTGATCAACACGCCAATTCCAACCCAGACATCATCTTCGATGGTAACTCCGGATACAGCCAAGCCCTGGAGCTTGATCGGGGTATCTGGGTCCGAATACACATGATTGCTCGTCATGATTTCAACACGGGGAGCGATCCTCACGAATCGGCCGATATGGATGCCACCGGTTCCCTCCAGGAAGCATCCGTCGTTCACGCCAGAATAATCACCGATGCAAACCCGCTCG
Organism: candidate division CSSED10-310 bacterium; assembly: GCA_016927515.1. Taxonomy (GTDB): domain Bacteria; phylum CSSED10-310; class CSSED10-310; order CSSED10-310; family CSSED10-310; genus JAFGMN01. The sequence continues at coordinate 1,513 of JAFGMN010000014.1, forward strand.
GGATACATGATCTTGACACCATCCCGAATGGTGACACCCCGACCCTGGTGTTTCAACAGAACCCGGTACAATCCGAATCGGGCCATAATACCCCATCCGCCCGGCATCCAACGAAAAACAAAAACGATCGGCTCCAATACGAGGTGTTCCCATATAAATCGAAACAAGTTAATAGATACATTCAGCTTGCGAATGTATCGCTGCAATCCGAACAGCAGAACGGCACTGAAAACGCCGCCGACAATAAGGAGAGAGATACCGGTCATCATCCCGTGTGTCATGCTCATATTGATGTTTTCTCCTGACCGGACCGGTATACGGCATATCCGATAATGGCTGTGATGGTCAGAACAATGTAATGAACGGCCAGGTTCACGGCCGCAACGGCCATACCGACTGCACGCGGTATTCCGTATATCGTATCGAACAGCACTGTGATACCACCTTCTCGGACACCCACGCCACCGGGAAGACTGGAAATAAGGCCCAGGATGACAGCCCAGGAGAAAACAAGAGCAATATTGGGGTACGAAAGTGTCACGCCCACTGATCGAGCGAAGCAGAAGGATGAGCAGAACGTCACCGCCCATACGGCGAGAGTGATCGATGAAGAAGCCGCGAAAGCCGGGTGGAGCAAGCGACGGCTCTGGTCGGCAAACCAGTTTTCGGTGAAGATGTGTTTTTTGAGAACGAAGCGGGTGATTGTATTGATGACCCAGTCCAGTTTGAGAAAGATGCCGATGGCGACAAGGATAACGGCGACAAGAACGAGATAACTGATGAGGTAAAAGTTAGAGAACGCGAACCCGAACCCGGCTACAGCGAGTAGCAGGAGCATATCCTGGAACCGTTCGATGATGAATAAGAAAGCCAGTTCTTTCTTGGATGCGCCGAGATAAAAGATTTTTGCACCTTCGCCCAGCTTTCCCGGCGTGACGAAACCGAGGATTGGCACGATCAAATGGGCGAGAAGACACTTTCGGAAGGGCAACTGGATTGAGAGTACGCGACCGAGTGCCTGGAAACGCCATGATTTGACAACCTGAACCAGCACGATGCAGACAGCGCCCGCACCGATCCACACCGGATCGGCGGTTTTCAGTCGATTCAGTGTTTCGGGTGACCCTAAATACGCATAGACAGCCCAGAGAACGAGGATGGATATCAGAAACTTGATACCGAATGCAATCAGTTTCCGATTCGTCATGCGCGATATCTCCGAATCAGCTTAAAACAGCTAGATCGTTTTCTACCCAATGGCACGTTGTATCGAGACCCTCTTCAAAGGATACCGATTCCCTGAATCCGATCGTCTCGATTTTCCGTGTATCGGGAATCGGCCGCAGATTCTCTCCAAGACGAGCCGGTCCAAACATCGGTTTCATGCCCTGCGGACCGTATTTTTCAATGATCATTTCGGCCAAACCCAGTACGCTCATCCGCGTTCTGGCTGCGCAGTTGAACACTTCCCCACGATACCGACCATCCAGAAGACCTTCCAGCAACATGAAATTGGCAGCCACATCATCTCGAACATACGTGAAACAACGGATTTGCTCCCCGGTTCCGAATATGACCGGTGCTTTCCCCTGAAGCACACGCCCGAGAAAAATACTGACGACGCCTGCTTCACCCCCATATTCCTGTCGGGGACCATAAACATGGAAATATCGGATGATTGCCGCCCGGACATTGAACTCGTCGGAGTAAAACCGGACATACTTTTCTGCGGCCCCCTTGCTGATCCCATACAAGGTCGACGGATTCTGCGGGTGATCCTCCCGCATGGCCGCTTCATCCGTATTGCCGAGAACGGAACCCGTGGATGCATGAACAAGAATTTTGTCCGTCTCTTTCATCGCTTCCAGAATATTGAATGTTCCCAGGATGTTCGTCTCCAGATCGATCCGGGGACGCACCCGAGATACCACAAGTTTCGAAGCGGCCTCATTGAAGATCACATCGGCTTCATGAACCAGGGGTCGAACGGTATCGACATCACGAATATCCCCAGAAATTTTCACAAACCGCGGATGATGCCGAAGATGGGACAGGTTTTTTTCCTGTCCATTCACAAAGTTATCCAGGGCAATAACCTTTTCAGCGCTGCTTTCCAGGCAGGCATCCACAATATGGCTGCCGATAAAACCAGCACCACCGGTGACAAGTACTTTCATTCCATTGAGATTCATCCAGTCCCTACTTTCGCCAATAGACACTTACCCGTCCTGAAACCCTGTTGACGCTAGTGCATCAATCCTCTTTTTGTCAAGTTCGGATTGACTCCAGAAGACGATATGCTACTCTTTGGACGTTTGATGTGAAAGGTTCATCCGATGACCGGTTTGCAGAAAAATACAATCATTACTTTTATCGTATGGAATCTGGCGATTCTCGTGTTGTTTTTATGGAGCCGTAATGGGTCCATGGTTCATCTTCGGCTGGAGTTACAGGGCGATATCCATTCATTATATTGTGACAATCACTTGGTCGACACGTTCCGTGTGCCCTCGTCGAAGTTCACCATAAACGGCCGCCCCGGTCTCGGCATTTCCGATGCCAGCCGACCTCCGCTTCCCGTTCTCCCTCAGGAATTCGATAACTTCGTGATTCACGACAGCGACGGAACGACAGTTCTTTGGGAGGAGAGGTTCGACGACAACACTTCTCCCTGGCATATGCTTCAGGGTCAATTCCTGGTCACACCACGCGGCCGATTGACCGCGGATCGTCTGGCAATGGGTTCGATCGGTGAAATCGAATGGTCCAATATTATGATCGATGTCGATTGTTACAATCCAACCGAATTGTTCATCCTGTTTCGCGTCATCGACAAGAAAAACTTCGGCCGCCTCACACTCCGTTTCTGGCGGGAACTCGTCTTCGGTTGCAGCTACGTTCAAAACGGTCAGCAAAGTTACAACAGAATTAAAAGCCTGGCTGAACCGGTCTCGGACGGCGTGCGATCTCTGGTTCTCCGTTTTACGAAAATCTACGCGGTAGCGCTTCTGGTTTTCTCCGGTGCACTCGGCTTGTTTGTTCTTGTGTCAATTATTCTACATTCCTTTTCACGGGATGAAAGGAACGTTTAATGCAGTCGTCCGTGCCGGTGAGTGATCGGATTGCGCAGATGGTTGCATGGACTGCAGCGTTGATTGCCTTGTGGGGATCGGCACACATCAATGTCCGTTATCTCGAGCAAATACCTCATGTTCAGGATTCGGTCAATTACCTCTTTCAAGCCCAGCTTTTCAGTTCGGGCCGGATCACCATCGACGCACCCCCCAATGTGACGAGTTTCTCCTCGGAACATATCATTGTTCAAAATAACCGCTGGTATTGTCATTACCCATTCCTGGTCCCGTTTCTCTTCATGATCGGTTTACACCTGAGCGCAATCCATATGGTCAATCCGCTGATCGCGATGCTGACGATTCTGGTGATCTTCCGCATCGGCCGCGAAAACTATAACGCCCTGACCGGCATGTGGAGCGCGCTTTTACTAGTATCATCTCCGTTTTTTATGGTCATGTCCGCATCGTTCATGTCGCATCCGATGGGTCTGTTTTTAACGACGACCGGTTTATTGTTTTTTCTTCGCGTGTTGCGCTCGGGAAAGCTGCGGCACTCGATGCTGACTGGACTGGCCATCGGCCTGCTTTTCAATACACGCCCCCTGACCGCATTCGCATTGGGTTTGTCCCTGTTCAGTTTCTATATCCGCAACCGGGACCGGCTCAATCGCCGGATTATCCATCACCTCACCACATGGATCATTTTTGTTTTACTGGGAACCGGCATGTTCATCGTCTACAGCTCCCAACTATCCGGAAAGACCCTGCAATTTGCCACGCATACCATCGTCAGCGAATCAAAAGGTCCATCACAAATCAAACTGATTAATCGGTTCGTCAATTCTTTTTCCGCCGCTGGTATCGCCCGTGACTCGCATTCCCCCGAACGCGGAATCGGTTGCGTAAAAGCACTTCTGGAGCTGTATCACACGTACGCGCTGAATTGGCCGGGCTGGTTCAATCTATCGCTTTTTATGATTCCACTCATTCCCTGGAAAAGGCGGGAGACCGATCGCTTGCTCTACTGGTCGTTCTTTATTGTCCCTCTGTTTTATTCCCTGTATTGGCGCTCCGCAATCATGTATGGTCCACGCTACATTTACGAAATCCTCGCAATGACAGTTCTGCTGTCGGCACGCGGATTGGACGTCTGCCTGGAAGGATGTGACTGGCTTCACCGGAACACGGTGATGGCCGCATGGCATACCCGGCGGACGGCTCGAATCGCAACGCAAACCGCCTTGTATATTCTGACCGGAGCGCTGATCTATTCGAATATCGATCAATATTTCATCAAAGATTATTACAATTTGAGAGAGAACCCTCCAGTATCTCTGGTGCCGATGCGTCTAGGTGCCATGCGCAACTTCAACGGCATTAACCGATCCATTGCGGATACCGTGAAAGCCTGGGGTTTATCAAATGCCGTTGTTTTCGTACAGGATTCCCGATGGCAGGGCTTCGGTTCCGTATCATCATTCAATCGGCCGACATTGGATACGGAAGTAGTCTATGCTCGGGACATCAATGATGAAACGAATGCGCGAGTCATGCATCATTTCCCAAACCGCTCGTATTATTGGACCTCGTACCCTCGTATTCAGTTGCACCGGATGGAGTTCGATGCAGCGACCGGAGGCGTGAGTAAGATCCGATTGCGAACGCCGGAGGAGGAAGAGAAGCTGAGATATGCGGCGCAGGCACGTGAGGAGCTGATGGATCGACAGGAAGAGATGATCGATCGACGGAATCAGCTGGAGAACGGCGTCTTGGCGTCTGGTGTTCCAGATCCGAAACGATCATCTTTGGAAACGCTTTCTGATGAAGAATCGCCTACCCCATAAGATTGCCCGACACCGGATGCCCAATCCAAAGAAACGCGCCGCCGTGACTGAATGAGAGCGATCCGGATCGCTTTGGGCTGAATCGCCAGAAGAAGCAATCCGACTGCGATCAGTAAGGTCAACCGGATGACGATGCCTGTGACAGCGTTCGCTTCCACCCATTGTTCGGTCCATCTGGCCATGCCAGCTGATATCAGGCAAATTGCCCATGGCAATCCAATCACCCGACCCAAATCAAGGGTGCTTCTTGTAACAATCCTGAGCAGAATTAAAACAACCACAAGTTGGGATGTATAGGCGATGACGGTTGCAAACGAAGCACCGACAATGCCGTGGTCTGGTATCCACAACATGTCGAGTGACGCGTTAATCAGGAGTGAGATAACGGCGCCATAAATGAGAAGTTCCTGTTTTTTCAGGGTAATCAGGAGATTGGTGCAGAGATAGTTCAGAAACAGAATGGGGATACACCATGCCAGAATCACGAGTGCTGCGGTTGATGGCAGGTATGTGGATCCTCCGAGCACCTGGACAATCCATCGGGGGAAAAACACGGTAAACAAAGCGATTCCCAAGCCGAACAGAGTGATGACACGAATACTAAAATCCTGCATGCGTTTGAACCGTTGATGATCGATGGCATCACCGGCCCACCGGCTGAGAACCGGAAACAATGCGGTGACGATGGACACGGCAAGAATCTGAATCTGAAGCGTATACATATGAGGGAGATGAAAAATAGCGACGGTTTCTGACCCGTGAAAATACTTCAGGAAGTAGACATCGATACGGAGCGTCAGACAGGTGCAGAAGGTTGCTATGCCCATAATCCAGGAATGGCGGAACAAATCACGGGCCACCGCCGGAGACCAGTCGATATGGAATCCGTCCAGGAACCGCCGGACGACAAGAATACCCGCTATCCCACGAGCGAACTGCGCTGCGGCTAACACGCAAAAAATAAGAATTAATCCGGTTGACCAGAACAAATGCCGTGGGCAGACCAGCATGAGCAGAATGATTCCGCCGACAGCGATCCCTCGGGAAATCAACGACAGCATCGGTTCGAACTCCATCCGTTCCCGAGCCATGAAGACGGCACTATACACCCACGTGATCTGCTGAAACACTTCGGCGGCTATCGCCAGATAGAAACAAATCCGGATCACGGGTTGAAACTGCATAATTCCATCGAGGATGACCGCCGCCGTGATAAAGCCTCCAATTAGAATGATTTTCAACAGCAAACCACCGCCGAGAAGGATGGCTTCCCGGCTGCGATTCGATGCCATTTCCCGGATGAGAAGGGTATTGAGTTCGAGGTTGATCAACGGTTGAAACGCGAGAACGACTGCGTTGATGAATGCAAAATCGCCGAACCGGGAGGTGGTCAATAAGCGGGTCAGGAGCATCATGATCGCCAACGCAGCAGTGATATCGATTATCTTGGAGACGAGAACAACGACACTGTTCCGGGCGATTCGGCCAAACAGGCTGTTATGCCGATTGCCTGATTCCGCTGGAATCAGCGATCTCGGTACAGCGACCATTGTCCGGACTCTCCATAGATGCGCGGTGCATCGCGATACAAGATGAGAGCTTTCAAAAGCAAGGAACAGAATCGGGTTTCCACCAAACTGGTCACCGGTTGGCCGGTATCGAGATCCACATCGCGGAAAAAGCCGAATGGGCCAGCATGATGAGCCAGAATCCCCGACACAATCGTCTCCCCCGCCATCCGATACTTTTCCATGCCTGTAAGTTCTGCTAGTTTTGCCAATGAAACGGCAAAATCAGTATTGCCATCCAAATACGACCGACTTGTTCCCGGTTCATCAGGTATCAAACCCGTAATGGGGGATTGATATTGAAGAAAATAATCAGCAATTCCAAGTGCCATATCC
>JAFGMN010000143.1 GCA_016927515.1 candidate division CSSED10-310 bacterium
CCCACCTGTTCGGCGACACGCCGGGCGGCCATTTCATAGTTTCGGGCACGGGCGGGGATCGTGCACCCAAGAAATAGCGCGAACGGTTCGTTGGTCATGACGCTTCCGGTTTTTTTTCGGCTCGATCCCGGGCCAGCGATTCCGCGAGGCCGGCAATCAGAGCGTTGCTTGTAACGATGGCAGGGAGGGCGGACTTATCTCGTTTCCGGTTATCGAAATCGTCGATTTCATACAACCGCCCCAGGCTCATGAGAAGCTGGCGCTGTTTTTCGTATCCCGGCGGCAGAATGCCTTCCCGGGCGGCGATATTGCGCAGTGCGATGATGATCGCCGGGATATGGACTCCCTGACTGCACCGTTCATCGCAGGTGTGGCAGCTTGAACACAACCAGATCGCTTCGCTGTGAAGAACGGCTTCGCGCTGGCCGGTCATAATCATGCGGAGGATCCGGCGTGGATTGAAACGGTCCGTCACGTGGCGCACGGAGCAGCCTGCTGTGCACGTACTGCATGCGAAACATCGCCGGACGGCGTCACCGCCGGGTTCACCCGCAACTTCATCGGCAAACCGCAGGTCCATGGCGTCCAGATCGATCCGAATACCGGGCCGCACTCCCGATGCGTTATCGATATCGTTCATGCGTCCCGATAGGTCGGCGTCCGCCGATCCGGAAGATCGCTTAAAATGATCCGTTTGATTCATCAACCCGTCGATGCCCTCCATCTTCTGCGCTATCGGTAGAATCGCCTCATCTCTGCTGTCAGCACGATCGCCTCATACCGAATCGATCGCCCGTCACCAGTTTATATCTCTTGCTCCCACACATCGGCAAACCGACCGATAAATCGGCCGTTTTCCATCATGACGGTGTTATCAGCGTACAACCGGCCACCGCTTCGCAGATCGTGCAGAATGTCCCAGTGGATTGCCGATCGGTTCTCTCCCAGAGTTTCTCGATAGGCGTCACCCAATGCCAGATGGATCGTTCCACCCATTTTTTCATCGAACAACAGGTTTTTCGTAAACTGCGTGACCCCCCAGTTCGTTCCAATGCCAAGTTCGCCAATCCGGCGCGCGCCCTCATCGGTATCAAGCATTTCCATCAGGAACCGCTCATTGCTCGAAGCAGATGCTTTCACCACTTTTCCGCTTCGGAACTCCAGGTCGATCCCCTCGACGACCTGACCCATGTAGTATCCCGGAAACGAAAACCGGATTCGGCCGTTTACATCGGTTTCCACCGGACCGGTGTATATTTCGCCATCGGGCATGTTGACAGCACCTGAACTTTCACAGATTCGGCGTCCATCGACTCCCAATGTCAAATCACAGTCCGCGGTTTCGATACGGAACGCACGGGTTCCTTCGAGCAGGGCGGTCATCTTTCGCTGCCGATCCCGCAGATGCTGCCATTGTTTCAGGGGCTGGTCTGAATTGAGAAACCCCGCGGAAAAAATCAATTCGGCTAGATCGCGGATCGACATTCCTGCATCCTGGGCATAGGCATGGGTCGGAAAACTCGTGATATTCCATCGGACGCGTTCCTTGCGGATCTGTGACAGATGCTGACGCGCTTTGCGGACCCGGGCCACCCGTCCGGGATCGACTCGGGCGAGATTCCGTGTATTGGTTTCCGCGAGGACGTGCAGTGATACGTGTGTATTCTCTGCTTCGAATACAGTCATCGGCGACACGTAGTCGAGTTGGTCGTCTGACGCAGACTGGTAGAAAATTTCCGCTGCTTCTCCAAATGCGGGCCGGATGAACGGGTAAGCGCCCTTTTCAATGCAGCGGCGGTAGAGAGCAAGCATCAGGGGACGGCCGGATATTTCACCGGAAATCTCGACATGCTCACCCGGGTGAACATGCGTACAAAAATCAACAATAACTTCGGCCCATCGTTGAAGCCGGGGATCACCATCGTAAAAATTAAACATGAAGACCTCCTTTGAAATCGCTGGAATTGCGGGTCGGGAGAGGGGTCGGACAACGCGGATTAACAGTTCAAATTCACGTGGGTCAACCTATTGCAGCGGGCGATTCATGTCAATATCGTGAAGCGATGGTTTATCCGTGAGTTTTTGGCGGTTTATCTGAAACAGTGGCATGATTATTGAACAATGGTCCCGGGTGGAATACACTGAAGGCCGGCGTCGGGGAGGCCGGCACCGGACAGGAGGTTGTGGCGGCGCGTGCTGCCCATTGGACAGACTGAAAAAGAACAGCAGTTCCCTCGCGTGATTGTCACTGAGAGTGAGATCCTGTGGGGTCTTTATTTCATCTATCAGTCAGGAGGATAGGTATGAGTAAAACGATGAATGTGGTTTTATTGACGTTAATGGCTGTCGTCATGGCGGCTGGCGTCAATGCGAACGGATGGGTGACCCGGAACGCACCGGTGGTTCAGGTCATGGACAGCCGTTGGGATGCCGTTGAAATCGACGTTGATATCGACGGTCTCCAGTCTCAGGAGGTTAAGACAAAGGCGGGTGTTTTTACCCGGCTGATGTTTGATGGTGATGCGTATCGTGGGGAAATCGGCTCCCCGCGGCTGCCGGTTATCCGGAAGATGGTGGAAGTGCCGTATGGTGCAGAGATCAATCTGGAGTATACGCCGCGTGCGATCAAGACCCTTGATCTGGGCCGGCACCCGTTGATTCCGGTCCAGGCACCGGTGGAAAAGGTACCCGGAGCGCGTGAAGCTGCACCATTTCTCATCGATCAGAGCCTGTACGGTCAGGATCGGTTCCTGAGCCAGCCGGAAGTCCGGATTCAGGATATCGACTTCATGCGCGGGCACCGACTCGTTGTACTGGAAATCGCTCCGTTGGCATACAACCCCGTCCAGAACCAGATACAGTTTACCGATGGGTTTGACATCCGGATCGAATTGACAGGAGCCGATCGTGCGCTGACATGGCAGATGGATTATCGGTATTACAATGCCGCTTTTGAAACCCTGCTTGCGGATCGGGTCATCAATCACGGTGCATACCGGAACAGGGATTATACTTTCCCTCCGCCGACGCCCGTGGCGTATATGATTCTCAACATCGCCGATTATACCCTGGCGATCGCTCCGTTCGTGGAATGGAAAACGATCGAAGGATATGAGGTGACCGTGGTGGAAGTACCGACCGGTGCGACCACTGCCACGGTGAAGGCCCTCATCCAGGATGCATATGACAATTGGCCGAATCCGCCGGCGTATGTGTTGCTTAATGGTGATACCAATACACTGCCGGCATTTACGGGTGAAGCCTCCGGTTCTGCGGATGACATGGAATATACGGAACTCGAAGGAACCGGGTTCTACACGCCCGATGTCATGCTGGGCCGGTTTCCGGTGCGGAGCACGGCGGACATTGAAACCGTGATCGAGAAGACGATGCAGTGGGAACAGATGACGATGCCGGACACCGATTATTTCAAAGATGCGGTGTATCTCGCTTCTTCGGACCACTCATCGATGTTGGAAGCGACGCATGAGTATTGCTGGGGCACCCACATCCAACCGTACGATCCGGCCAACAACGTCTACCATTCCGTGTACGAACGGCTGGGCGGAGCGACGGCTGATTTCGCATCCAACGTCAATGCCGGCCGGGCTTTCGTCTGCTATTCCGGTCACGGCTACGGCAATGGAACCGGGACAGCCAGCGTGCATTTCGTGCATGCCGATGTGTCCGCGTTGACAAACGTTGATAAATATCCGCATGTCATGGTTTTTGCCTGTGGAACGAACCTGCATGACCAGGAAATTTCGTTCGGTGAGCGCTGGCTGATCGAACAGAACAAAGGCTCGGTATCGTACTGGGGCACATCTGACAGTTCCTACTGGGATGAAGACGATTACGAACAGCGAGAGATATTCAGGATTCAGCACGAAGATACGTATTACAGCCTGGCGGGTATGTATTTCGCCGGTTTGATCGAAGTGCATGCGCAGGGTGGAGACTCGGACTATTACTTCGATATCTATAACCTGATGGGTGATCCATCGGCGGTCTTCCATGGCCGAATCCCCATGGTTCCGGCTATCACGGCTTCTCCCAGCACAACACCGAGTCCGCAGGATTTCCCCGTCTCCATCACGGACGGCAACGGTCCGGTGCAATACGCTCTTGTGTCTATCTCCATGGATGGCGTTCTGTTGGGTTCAGCGTTCACAGATGTCAACGGAAACGCTCTTGTTCACATCGAGCCGACCGCGCCGGGCAATGCGATGATCACCGTGAGCGGGCGGAATCTCGTGACAACGCAGCAGAACCTGATGATCATGGCGGCTGGTTGCGGTGTCGTTGTGCTTGACGGTACACTGTATAACTGTGATCAACTGATCACGATCACTCTGTGGGATTCCGATTTGAACGTGAATCCGGCGGCGATCGATGAAGCGGAAGTCGATCTCCACTCGGATTCCGAACCAACGCCGGAAACCGTCATTCTTACGGAAGTGAGCCCGGACAGCGGGGAGTTCACCGGAACGATCATGACCTCCGCCACGCAGTCGGGTCCCGGCTTCCTGATGGTTTCCAACGGTGACGTGATCACGCTTCATTACTACGATGAAGAGTGTGAAGGCGAGCCGGTCGATGTATACGATTACGCTTCTGTGGATTGTGTGGGTCCGGTGATTTCCGGTGCGGCGATATCGAATGTTTCGACGGAATCCGCCGTTGTGTCCTGGACCACCGATGAAGAATCCACGACTGTCGTCTATTACGGCACGACAACGCCTCCGATGAATGAAATCGTGGTGCCTGGAATGTCTCTGACGCACGTCGTGACCATTCCGGGACTCGATCCGTGCACCGAGTATTTCTTTTTCGTTGCCAGCACGGATTCAGCCGGTAACCAGGCCATCGATGACAATGGTGGCGCATACTACAATTTCACAACGTTGCAGTTGATGGTGATGCTGGAAGCGACCATGGACGTTGACCCGGGCTGGACGTACACCAACCAGTGGGCCTGGGGTGTGCCTCAGGGTGCCGGCGGCGATCCGGCGGCCGGTTTTACGGGTGATCAAGTTGTGGGTTACAACCTGGCGGGCCAGTATGGCAACAGCATGGTCGAGGAATATGCGACCACGACCAGTTTCGATTGTTCGGGCGCTAGCCAGGCATATCTGAGTTTCTATAAGTGGCTTGGCATCGAGAGCGCACAATATGACCATGCCGCGGTGCAGATATCCAGCGATGGCGGGTCTACCTGGGCGGATGTCTGGACATATACCGGCGGAACAACCAGCGGCGGAAACTGGGAATTTGTCGAATACGATATCACGGCATGGGCGGCCGGGAATGCCGACGTGCGTCTGCGGTGGTCGATGGGTCCGACGGACAGTTCGGTCAGCTATTGCGGCTGGAACATCGATGATGTGCTGGTGTCGTATACAGCGCCGTGCAATGTGCCGATCCTGGCCTATGACAGTCATGAAATCGACGATTCGCTGGGCAACAACGACGGTGAAATCAACGGGGGCGAGAGCATTGCGATGACGGTGACTCTGGAGAATCTGGGTCTGGATGCGCACAATATTACGGCCACATTGAGCACGAGCAACGTGCATGTGACGATCACCGGCGGAACGGTGTCGTTCCCCGACATCCCCCAGAGTGGATCGGCGGCATCGCTGACGCCATTCACCTTCGATGTGAGCACTGAAGCGGAAGACGGCGAAGTGCTGCTATTCTCCATCGCTTGGAGCTGTGATGAAAACAGCGGCTCGACAACGATGGTCGAGATGGTTGTCGCGCCGGATCTGTCCGTCAGCGGGTATCAGATCATCGAAGTATCCGGTGGTGAGTTCGATGGAATCTGGGAACCGGGTGAAACGGTTCGGATCGTTGTGGATGCGATGAATGATGGGTATGGTACAGCCCACAATGTGACGGGATTTCTGACCAGTGATCTTCCGGCGTATGTGACGATCAACGACGGCGAAGCGTCCTGGCCCGATATTGTCGGTGGCGCTATGGTCGGGTGTGAAAGCCCGTATTTTACGGTGACGGCTTCGGCATCGATACCTGACCCGAGCACGGTCACGTTCACGGTAGAATTCCATGCTGACGGGTATATTGACACGTCGACGTTCATGATGGACTGCACGTTGTCGAATTTTGTCCGCCGGTATTTCTGGAACATGGATATCTGTCCGGCCTGGGTAGCGGAAGGGCAGTGGGAGCATGGAGTGCCGCAGGGCAATGATGGTGATCCATCCAGCGGGTACACGGATGCCAACGTTTTCGGCTACAATCTGGCCGGTGATTACGCAGACAATATGCCGGAAACTTTTTTGACGACGCAGGCGATTGATTGCACGGGCATGAGCGGTATGGAAGTCCGCTTCATGCGCTGGTTGGGAGTCGAATCGGCGTCATATGACCATGCATCGTTCCGGGTATCG
>JAFGMN010000144.1 GCA_016927515.1 candidate division CSSED10-310 bacterium
GCCGTCCGCCGATCGAACCACGGAGCCCGGAAAATACGATCCGAACATGTGTTCCCCTGCCCGGCCCTGAACGAGCAAGTCATCGTCTGACCCTTCCCGTCCGTCCGGTCCGGTGCTGAGCACAGCGTATCCAGTATCTAGCTTATTGTATCGGAACGGATTTTCCCAGCCATCGACGATCGTGCCTTGAACAATCAAGGACTCGTCGACCAACTCGGTCAACTCGTCCGGATACCGCTGATTGAATAAATAAAAGACAACCAGTGCGGAGCGAATCTCATCCGTGCGGTATCGCGTGATCGTCAGCGATTTCGGTGAAGCGGTCTGAGCTTCCAGTGTTTTAGGGGTCGCTTTTGGCACGGTCCAATCGATTTTCACTGCGGCAAAAATGATCGCACCACACAGGCCGGCGACAGCCAGGATCCGTCCAGCCACAGGCATGAGCCGACCGGCCAGAGGCAGCATGGTGGCGCGTCTGGAGATCCGTTCGGACCCCTTCTTCTCATCACCGACCCCTTCCTTTGTTTCCGGCTCATCCTTCTTTCGTGCCTTCTTTTTCTTCGGTGCAAGCGGTAGAACAACCAATCCGGCATCCATCAAATCGATCAGCGCTACACGGGTCGACCATTCGAACAGATGAACGGAATCACATACCTCGCGAGTACTCCGAGTCCCATCAATCCTCTCGTAGACTTTCTCCTGCGCCCGACTCAATACGATCGGTCCCGCATCCGACGATTCGTGCCCGGCCTGCACACCCTCCGGAACAACGTCTTTCCCAGATACCCGTTCCGGAATCGCTCGATCGTCGGGAATCCGCTCGCGAATCCAGCCAGCGCTTTTGTGTATTTTGGGGCCCAGTCGAAAAATCGGTTTCAGGTCCACGGGCCGGAGCGATTGTCGGTCATAAGGAATCGAATCACACCCCTGGAAGTAATAGACCCCCTGCCTCCATACCATACTGGTATAGAGAATCAGCATCATCTGATCCTCGAGAAGCCGGGACAACTCGATTTCCGATATGTAACCGGCTTCACACGCCATCCGGCCAAGCAAAATCAATCGCGTTTTCTGCTGCTCCACCAGCGCACTCACCTGCTCCTGAGTGCACAAGCCCCGGATAACCATCATTTGCCCCAGCCGAATCTCTTCGCGAGCATAATGGGATCGGGCAGCAACCATCAGTCCGCTGCTGAAATGCAACTCGACCGTATCGTCATCACCGGAAACCGTCAGGATACCCGACCGTTGACGACCCACGATTTCCGCCAGAATCCGGTAGACCGGAAACTCCATCAGCCGGCCTTCAACCGGCAGTCGAGCGGTCATACGTCCTCCTCCCGGAAACCCCAGAAAATCGAGACCCCGTAATCCAATACCAGAAAGACGATGATGAATATAAAACCCAAATGTGAGGCTCGAGCAGGAATCATGGAATTTAAGGGCAGCATGAAGTCATCCAGCAGCAGTGAACCGAGAAGAATCGCCCAGGGAATCATCATCAGCAGACCACTTCGGAACTTACCGCTGTAAATCCGGCCGCCGCCGGGAGCCAGGCATGAAAAGATGCGGTGCAGGATCGTGTTCCAACGATGCATCCGCTTAATGTCATGCTCCCGCATATCCCTGGAACCCGTTGTGCCAGCCGTCTTTTTAAAATAAATCATATGACAATCTACACAAACACAATCGGTACCGCCGGTTTTGGCATCCGGTCGCATGGGATTTCCGCATTTGAGGCAGAATCGGCTGAGCTTGATGCGGGAGGCGATCAATCGGACAAAAATCAATACACCTGTCATGCAAATCCAGAGCACGGCGGAATGAATCAGATTCATCCGGATGAATCTCGGCCGCCAATACTGCTGAAACTCCGTTAGTGCAGTGTTAGCAGCGCGGTTTACTTCGTCATTGAACCATTCGGCAGGGACACTTTCATCCACCATCATCCGAACCGGCTTCGAACTTTGAGCTTCACTGAACCGCTGCACCCGTTCACGATCCAGTCGCGTCGCCCGATTCTGCATTTCACGCGCATCATCGAACCGGAACTGGCTCATGTATGCCATGGACAGATTGTAATAAATCACCGGATTGCGAGGATCAAGTTTCTCCGCCCTCCGATATAACTCCAGCGCTGTCTTAATCTGATCCTCGATAAAAACGATGTTACCCAGATTGATATACCCGGCCGCTTCCCGCGGAGCTCCATCGATAAACGCCTGATAATGAGTCTTTGCATCACTGTAAAAGCCGCCCCGCTTGTACATCAGCCCGAGCATAAAATGCAGTTTACCTACATTCCTTTCGTTTTGTTTTGCCTCCACCAGCGCATGCAGTTCATCGACCGCCGGCTGGGAATAGCCTTCAGTCATCACGAAATCCCTGATTTTGAGCAGTCGGTTTTCTGAAATTGTGATGGAAAAAACGTGCAGATAAGTCAAAGGGACAAGGAAAAGGAGCAGGCACCACATGATCCAGAGACTGACCCGGTGTTCCCGAGCACTGAAAGCCAACGCCAGAGCGAGCCATGTCGCCAGGGTGCCGAACACGCGCAGCGGTGTAACCCACATGGTTAGCAATAGAATCGCAACGATGGCGCTGGTGATGCGGATATCGACGGTTGATGGCAGATGATGCTGAATTTCATTAACAATCAGCGGAAACTGCCGAATCAGAATGATAATGACGACGGCTGAAACCACGAGAGCGATCGCGGCTTGAAAAGCAAGCGAGAGATTGCCCAGTTGAATCATGGACAGGCGCAAATCCAGAAACTGCCGGACAAACTGAGAAGCCCGCCGAAACAATGCTGAGAAGCCGGTGCCAATACCAGAACGGAACCCGGCAAACACGGCCGCATTGGCCGCCTCCGTATGATCCGGGTCGACGATAAGCGCTGCCTGAAACGCCCAGAACGCATCCCGGTACCGTCCCTGCGCCTCCGCCTTCCGTCCCAAATGAACATACGCATTTGCAATAACCACAGACTGCTGAATGCCGTTGTCTCTGATGTATTCAATGATATCCAATTGCGCATCTTGGCATTCTGAACTGCCGGAACCCCCTTCGAAAATCGCGATCTGGTTCTCCCAGAGATGGGATAAACTGCCCGTTCCCAGTCCCTCCGACTGAGCAAATACCGGAAACCCCAAGCGGCAAACCGTCAGGATACCCACCGTCAAAACAAACCTGATTATTCGATTACGCACGATCATATGCAGTAATTATCATGATTTTCTTATTTTCTTCAATACGAATCGCTATTTCCCGCAATGCCCGCCGTTTCCTTACACAAGTTTCCGCCTCGCCTGAATTCCGGCATCGGGTTGATCGGAATCCGAAAATAGAGATCACAAACAAGGAATCAGACGCAGGGAATCAAGAGGAAACGGATCCGCCACATCAGACAGACCCAACCCGTCGCACAATACCGATTCAACCAATAAAACCACGGAAGCCCCGTCGTTCAAACACCCTTGATTCCTTCGATATGCCGCATACCGGAAACTTGCTCCTTGAATTTTAAACGGAATTTATGGCTTTTCGATTTGATCACCAACGAGGTACCGAAGTCCCGTTGGATCATCTGAACATCTTCAAGATCCGTGCGGGTTTCACCCTCAATCCGGCTGATTTTTTTACTCGACAGGTCCACGATATACGTTCCATGCGAACCCGTGACAACCCGGAGCTGATCGCCGTCTTCCGAACGGAAAATTTTACCTGCCCCGTCTTCCGTCCAGCCACCTGAATCAGCAGGATTCACCCAGACCTTCTCCGTAATATCCACCCACTTCTGCCCAAGATTCTCTTCAGCCGCCTCCGCTACGCCCATCCATACTCCGGCACAACAAGCCATCAATGCAACCAAACAAACCATCGCTTTCATAATGCCCTCCACTGGTTCTCTCATCCACCCATCTTCATTCACGGGCCGCACGTTTTTCAAGCGCCGTCACTGCACAAATCCATTGCGATCTGGTAGTATACTCCCATGATGATGCACTTGACAATGGCTCCCGACCGTTTCTACCGATTCCACCTGGCAGCCCAATGGGTCCACTCCGTAGCTCAATATCTAAAACATAAACCCCTCATTCTCGACGCCGGTTCCCATGAATCCGCTCTCGCCGACTTTCTACCCGACTGCATCATCACATCCCTCGATATCACGCCTCCGCTTTCCCCATCCCCGCCAGCAATTTCCCCATCCCCACCACCAGTTCCGCGTTTCACCCACGCGTCCTGCACCGCGCTTCCCTTCACTCACCGCCAATTCCCTATCACCGTCTGTCTCGACGTTCTCGAACACATCACTCCCACTCAACGCTCCCTGGCCGTATCAGAAATTCTCAGAGTCTCAAACGACGCGGCAATCATCGCTTTCCCTCACATTTCCGCCGCAAGCAGCACCTACGAACAGCTGCTGTCCCATATCCACTTCGCCGTCCATGGGACCCCTTGTGACTACCTCGAAGAACATGCCCGGTTCGGTCTCGTCGATCCGGAATCCGTCGAATCGATGATGCTCCAGGTGTTCCCTCACGTCTATCGCCAGACCAGCATGGCCATCGATACATGGTTCACCTCTCACCTGATCGACTATTCCCTCGCCTTGATCCCCCATGCCGGTCCCATCCGCAATTGTCTGTTCACTTTTATCAACCGGATGATCGATACTCCCGAATCACCCTCACCGGCATACCGCACGTTCCTGATCGGCAGCCGCCATCCGTTGACCGTCCCACCCCCCTCCACCCACTCACCTCCACCCCCCCTCATGCCAGGACTCCCCGATGCTTTCCAGACTGCTCGAAACACGCTGGATTCTCTGACGCACTACGCCCGTAAACTGGAGAACGATCTGAGTGCCCAAAAAACCCAATACACATCCCTCGAAACACACTCCACAACACTGCAATCGGAATACAACGCTCAACACCGCCACATCACCCATCTCCTTGCCCGAATCAACGAACTCAACACCACGGTCCATACCCTCACCGAAACCATCGAGTCGCTGACGGAAACCAACACGATCCTCACACGCGATCGCGACTACCTCCTCACCGTCCGCGACGATATGGAAAAAAAGGTTCAGGCAATTGAAGCCCTGGAATCATATGTGCATCGACTGGAAGCAGTCTGTTTGGAAAAAGACCGCTCCATCCTGCATCTCCAGGAGAAACTCGCGGAAGCCCTCATCTCTCTCGCCCTTCGGGATAAACCATAATGACACGCATTCTCATCTTCGGACTCTGTCCCCTCCCCTTCGAAAATACTTCCAAAAACTACGGTCCCGGTATCCGGGCCTGGCAGTTTATTCAACCCATCATCGACGCCGGTCACGACGTCACCCTCATCGCCGGTCGTATTCCCTTCATCTACCCACCGGAAACTCCGCCAGAAATGCGGATTGTCGACCGCGGCTTCACCACATACCATCTCGCCGATTCCCTGTTCCATGATCCTCAGCGGATTCAGGAAATCCACGATCGGTTCGACCCTGACTGCATTCTCTGTGCGACAATATTTGCGACACCGCCCGCCGCTGCCCTTACA
>JAFGMN010000145.1 GCA_016927515.1 candidate division CSSED10-310 bacterium
AGATCGGAAGCATCAGCCGACGGACCTGCCCACACCGTCAGGTAGACGCATCCGATGATATACACCCACTTTTTCATAGCTGTCTCCTTTTCCACCCGAACCGATTATCCCTCAAAAAGCCAGCAAAATCAATGGAAGGCTGTCCTTGCACCGTGGCATCGACCGGGTGGGGGCCGCGCTTTTTTTGTCACCTCCGAAGCGCTTTATTGTCAAAGGGGTGGTTTGTGACGAGGGTTGACGACCGGAATCCGAAAGGGTTGACGACCGGAACCTGAATCGGAACCGCTTGGAAAGCGTTTTTTTTTGAAGTAAACTGAAACAAACAACCTATTCGTACCGGGTGCGTACCGAGTGCCGGTTGACAGCGTTTGTCTGCACAGGAGGTCTGCGAATTATGAATCGTCTGATTTTGACCCAATTCAGTCTGAAACATCCTCGACTCACGATCGGGATCGTTATCGTGCTGACAATCCTGGCGGCAAGCCAGTTCCCCCGCGTGCATTTTGACAACGATCCCGAAAACATGTTGTCAAAGGACGAATTTGTGCGCGTGTTTCACCATGACACCCAGAAAAAATTCGGACTGTATGATTTCGTTATTGTCGGAATTGTCAACGACACCCATCCCGACGGCATTTTCAACGTGGAGACACTCCGACGGGTCGATACGCTGACATACCAACTCCTTAGTCTTCAAAAGAGCCCGGATGGTAAACCAATGATAACGATGGGGCGACCGGGTGCCGAACAGGTTACCCTGGATCTGCATCCCGACAGCTTGTTCCGCCGATTTCTGAACATCGTTTTCCGGCATGATCCGAACCGCCTTTTTTCGGATACCGGTGAGAGCGCTATTGTAGCCCGGGAATTGATGAGTCCCAGCGTCGTCGACAATATCAAGCAGGCGGGCATGGGATCGCTGAAGCTGGAGTATCTGATGGAACGCGTTCCGGAAACACAGGAACAGGCCCTGTCTATCCGTGATGACGCCATGAATAATCCGCTGTTCAACGGCACCCTCGTGTCGGAAGACGGCCAGGCCGTCTGTATCTATATTCCAATCACCGATAAAACATTCAGCTACACCATCGCCTCCCTGGTTCAGAAACTGACCGCACCATGGGCCGGATCAGATGACAAAATCTATATCGCCGGCCTTCCCGTCGCGGAAGATACGTTCGGAGTGGAAATGCTGGTCCAGATGGCAACATCGGCACCGCTGGCCATGATCATTCTTTTTGCCATCATGCTCCTATTCTTCAGACGCGTCTCCCTCATTATCGCTCCGCTGCTTCTGTCAGCCATCGCTGTCGTGTGGACGATGGGACTGCTGATCGGACTGGGATTCGATGTACACATTATGAGTTCAATGATCCCCATTTTCATTATGCCGATCACGGTGTGCAACTCGATTCATGTGCTCAGCGAGTTTTTCGATTCATACCGGCGGTTCGAAGACAAGGTTCGTGGTCTGAAACACGTCATGCATGAGCTGTTCGCGCCGATTCTGTTTGCGACAACGACAACCATTGCCGGTTTTGCTTCGCTGGCCACGACACCGATTCCGCCGGTGCGGGTCTTCGGTCTCCATGTGGCGTTCGGCGTCGCTGCTGGCTGGCTCCTGACGCTGACTTTTGTCCCGGCATTCATTTCGCTGTTCATCTCCGATGCGTCCCTGAAACGCTTGTGTGCCGATTCGGGCAGCGGCGAAAACTGCAAGGTCAGCGCCGATCCCATGGGTCGCATGCTTCGCTGGATGGGGCACATGACATACCGGCGATCATCTACCATCATTGTCATCACGCTGCTGACACTCGGCCTCTCCATTTACGGGATGACATTGATCCGCGTCAACGACAACCCGGTCAAATGGTTCACGTCTACCCACCCGCTGCGCGTTGCGGATACCGTGCTGAATGATCATTTTGGGGGAACCTACACGGCCTATCTCACCCTGGCCGGAGAGCCCACTGCGGCAACCACCTGCCGGGAAGAAGCGGCGGTTATCCGGCGTCTGGCAATGGAGCGATTTGGAACCGTCATGCCGGAAGCTGCGGGCCGGTTCGTCGGGGAACTGAATCGGATTCAGCAGAACTTCAGTTCCGCAGGGACCAGTGATCCGAATCGCTGCTTTGTCGATCTCGTCCAATCCGCCGAAGCGATCGATAGGGAGTACACGGCATCCTGGAGCACACTGGCGGATGCGATCAATTACCTCGCGATCGATGGTCTGACGTACGAGACGCTCACAGCGACCGTTTCCGATATGGATACCGTGCGCGCTGCAGACAAAGAGATATTTCTCGACCGGCTGAAACCCGATGCAGCTCTCACGGGAGCCGAACTGCTGGACCGCGCTCTGGCCATTACCGATGCATTTACCGCTTTGTCCTTCGAAGATTTTGTCTATGACGTGAAATCCGAAATCACCGCTCCCCTGTTCAAACGTCCGGATATGCTGGCATATATCGAACGACTGCAAACGCATCTGAACACCCTGCCCACCGTCGGTAAAACCACATCTGCCGTCGATGCACTCAAAAAAGCCAACTATGAACTTAATTATCAGGAACCGGTCCGGGATGAATCTGACACGGAACGCACCGCTGGCATGGAAAGAAACCAATCTTTTTACCGCATTCCCGACTCGGCGTCCGGAACCGGACAGGTGTATATCCAGCTGGAAGGGATGAAGAAAAAGGATTCGATTTTCCACATGGTGAGCCGGGATTATCAGGAAGCGAATGTCTGGGTTCAACTCACCAGCGGCGATAACCAGGACATGAGCGGTGTTGTTGACGATGTGGACGCCTTTGTTGCCGGTAATCCGCCGCCTGTGCCGTTGAAGGTGCGCTGGGCGGGGCTTACGTATCTAAATGTGGTCTGGCAGGAAAAAATGGTGGTCGGGATGATGTCCTCGCTGATCAGTAGTTATATTGTCGTGCTGATCATGATGCTTCTGCTGTTCCGTTCCGGTTGGTTTGGTTTCCTATCCATGATTCCGCTGACGGTGACCATCGCCTTCATTTATGGCCTGATTGGATGGATCGGTAAAGATTACGATATGCCGGTGGCGATCCTGTCGGCCATGACATTGGGTCTGAGCGTCGATTTCGCCATCCATTTTCTCGAACGAAGCCGGGAAATATTCAAGCGGACGGGAAATTGGCCGGCGACCAGCGAAGCCATGTTTAATGAACCGGCGAAAGCGATCAGCCGTAACGCCATCGTCATCGCACTGGGATTCACACCTCTCTTGCTGGCACCGTTGGTACCGTATCGCACAGTCGGTTTTTTTCTGGCAATGATCATGCTCCTGAGCTGGCTGGCCACCGTGATGATTCTGCCGGCACTGATTCGGAAACTGGACAAACGGATGTTCCGAGAGATCGATCAAGCCGTGGAATCCACAGAACCCATGCCATCCACCAACCCCAGGCTCTCTGCAACCCCTAAAAACCTCATGAACCCCATGAACCCCGATCATCTTCGATAACATGGTTGAAAATGTATCTAAAAGGAGGCTGAACATGAAAAAATACATTCTTCTCGGTTTCTTGATTCTGTCGATCCTGCCTGCTGTTTCGATCCAGGCGAATGAACTTACGGCCGACGAGATCGTTGCGAGGGCAAACGATGCTTCGTATTACGCAGGAAAGGACGGTTCGGCGACCGCCACCATGGCACTCTCCGACGGGCGAACCCGGGAATTCGTCATTCTCCGGAAAAACGCCGAGGATAACAAGGAACAGAAGTTCTACGTCTATTTCAACGGCCCGGCCGATGTTCGTAAAATGGCCTATCTTGTCTGGAAAAAGCCCGGCGGCGATGATGACCGATGGCTTTTTCTACCGGCATTGAACCTCGTGAAACGGATCGCTCCCGGAGACAAGCGGACCAGTTTCGTCGGTTCCGATTTTTATTACGAAGACGTTTCAGGTCGAAGTCTCGATGCCGATGTGCATGAACTGGTGGAAACGACGGATACGCAGTATGTCGTGAAAAACACACCCAAGGACGCGGGCTCGGTGGAGTTTGCTCATTACATAGTATGGATCGACAAGGAAACATTTATTCCGCGCAAAGCCGAGTATACCGACAGGAATGGAACGCTGTATCGGCGGGTGTCCGCTGACGATATGCAGACCATACAGGGATATCCGACATCGATGAAGCAGCGGGCGGAGGATCTTGTGACGGGATCCCATACGGAGATTACATTCACGAAGATTCTATATGATATCGGTCTGCAGGATCAGATTTTCACGGAACGGTTCCTGCGTCGGCCGCCCCGGGAAGCCACCCGGTAAAGGGTTTGGGAGGGAGGTCGCTATGAGTGTGCACAGAAGGACGGTGTATATCATCGGAGCCTGCTTGGTGGTGTCTGGTTTTGTGCTGTCTTCGGCCAGCGCCT
>JAFGMN010000146.1 GCA_016927515.1 candidate division CSSED10-310 bacterium
AGTGAATCATCGCCCAGTTGACCGGGTGAAACGATCGGGTGAACACGGTCAGGGCGTGAAGATAATGATCGATGGCGGCGGCGAGATTTTCGGATCGGGATCCGGATGTCCGATTCCGGATGATGGTGCCCAGATTCATGTGTGTGAGTGCCCGGTAGACTGGAAGGGTATCGGCGGGAAACCCCTCCAGGGCACGTTCGCCCTGCAGGACGGCCGTTTCCCGGTTGGCCGCCCGGTCACCCCGCGGATTCTCGAACAGGTAGATACCGAGATTCAGACGACAAACAGCCTGGGCCACCGGCGCCGGGGTTGTGTCATAGACCGCCAGGGCTGCGCAGAGGTGCTGAATGGCCGCATCATACCGGTATGGATTCAGCCGATTCATTCTGCTGATCGCTGCCTGATATTGTTGACCTTTAGCCCACATAAAAGGCGCGGTATCCCGCGTGAATCCCGTCTGGGCGCATGTCAGATGGTAGGCGGGATCGGTCGGCACGCTGGCCGCCAGGGCTTCGCCGGGATGATTCAGAGCCAGGGCGCACAATCTCAGATGGGCTTCGGCTGTGACGAGCGATGGCGGCGCGCCGGTATCGGTTGTGAATGGAGCGAGTCGACGGGCGAGATCTGCAGCGGGCAGGGGCGGATCGGCCATGGCGGCGGCGATGATCGTTTCACCATACTGTGTCACGGTGGCGATTGGCCCGAGTGATGATTCGGTGAAGAAATCGGAGGAAATACCCAGCACGGCACGTGGGATACCGGTCTCGGCACAGGTTTTGAGCAGGCATTGTTTTTCACCGATCGCCTGGACCCGGGTGGGGTCATCGTCTGCACGGGCGGAGGCAATCCGGTCTGCGAGGCGGTCCATATTCTGCGGATTCAGCCATTCCGGATTTTCGCGGAGAATCAGGTAGTGAACGATGGGGCTCGTAACATAAATAAATGTCTCAATGTCGACTTTCATTTTGCCATCATATTTGGTATCATCCTTCCCATTGCATTGTAGAAAGGGTTTGTGGTTTATGCAACGACAGGTCAGTCGGATGGGATTGTAAAAAAATTCCAGAAAAAGCCGTTCCCGGCGATTCATTGATTAAGAGACGTGTCGGCGGGTTTGTGGCTGCTGGTGGGACCGGCGGTCATGACGGTGACGGAAACCTAAAGGATCAGGAATTCTGTTTCAGAAGCAGGGGGGGTCGTGAAGATGGAAAATCGGAAAATGAATCGCCTCGGGTGGTTTTGGATTGGTGTGGCGCTGGCAGTTGTTTGGATGGGTGGTGGTATGGGGGGGCAACCTGTATTATCGTTTTGTGAGGATTTTGAGGCAATCGATGGGTTTCCATCAGCCGACTGGAGTTACCATACATTAGAGTTTTCGAACCTGGTGCCGGGAATTGATCTGACCCATGGTCATCCCGGGCGGTGTTATGTTCCCGGTGGAGCGGGGAATGGCAGGAACACGGAAATTTTCCATAACCAGTTTCTGGCGGATTACGCCAATGGACTTGAGATGACGTGTGATTTCTATTTTCTGAACACGAATTTTCACTACTCGGACCTGTGGATGGGATTGTCCCGGCTTCCGATCGTCAACGGTGAAAGCATCGCCTATTCCGTGCAGATGGCGTTCAATGCCAGCGAAGGTTTATGCAGCGTTGCGTGTTTTTTAGACTCAGCCAATCCCGAGCATTTCGAACAGTACTGGTCGCCGTACGGCACATTTGAGCCGGGCCGGTGGTATACGGCGCGGATTGTAATCCATCCCGACCAGCACGTCAGTTTTTTCGTCGATTCGACCCTCCTCTACACCACTACGAAAACCATCGATCCCACGGTCAATTTTTCCCGGGCGGTGCTGGGCGGATTCAACAGTCGACCCGTGTATGCCGATAATTTCTGCTGTGACAACGCCATCGATAAATCGCTTGCGACCCAGCTTGTCATGCCGGCATCGCACTATTACGAGGGCGATCCGTTCTATCTTGTGTCGAATATTTATCCGCTCAAAATGGATTCCGTTGATGCCCGGTTGTTCGTGATGCTCGATTATCACGGTGCCAAGTATTTCTGGCCCACATGGAATTTCTTCGAATGGGAGGACTTGTGGGATGCCGACAAGAATGAGTGGAGTGTGCAGGTATCCGTAGAGGAAGAAACGCAGGTAATCATATTTGAGCAGTTTTCGTTTCCGTTTTTTCCGTTTACGCAAACCGGGTTGTTATTTTACAGCACGCTGACCGATCCGGATGTGACGACGTTGTTCAGCAACACCGAAATCATCGAATGGGGGTTCGGCGGCGAATGATGGGATGGATTGGCTGGTGATGCCGTGATACGGGGGGTAACTCATCCGGGTGTACGAATAATGAAGCGCGCTGAACTCTGTGTGTGTTTGTGTATGGGATCATTGGATCGTCATGCTGACAGGAAAACGACAGAATAGGTCGGATCGGCCAGGTATCGAACGGCGATGGGGGAGAGGTTGAACCGGGCGATTCCCGGGAACGTTTCAGTGGTTTTATCAGTCTGGGTTTCGGCCGATGCGTTCGTGGTTGTATCACTAGTGGTGTCAGTCGATGTCGCCGGGATTGTTTCAACAGGGGTTTCACATGTGGTTGTGGCTATCCCGCTGGTGGATCGGGATGTTTCTGGGGGAATCTGTCCATGTAGGATGGTGCCTTTCACGATATGGGAGTGTTCGAGCCAGTGAATCAGGCGATCGATTCCATCGGTGGATGCCAGAGTGGTTTCGATGGCGTGAAGCATTCCATCCCGGCCGGAGCCAAATTCCCGGTAGAACGCAGCCAGATCGCTGGAGCGGCAGATGACCATATAAACCGGTGCAGGAATATCGCTTCTGTGCACCGGAAACACCGTCAATACCGAGTTTTCCAGGATGAATCGATCCGGTTGCACGGGGGGGCGGTCAATCGACAGGCGGATGCAGAGGAATCGATGGGGGGACCACAGTTCTTCCGGTTCGCCGTCGATACCGTTTCGTACGTGGATCAAATGAGCGGGCGCCGGCTGACGCAGCATGCATTCATTGAGCAGACGCGTGAGAACGGGCCAAGCAAAGGATCGGTTTCGGTCGACTTCCGGAACCAGTGATTCCATGACAAATCGTTTCAGATCTTCTTCATCCAGGACTTCCTGACGGCAGGTGGCACAATCGAATAGGTGATCTTCAAAAGCCTCTTTTTCGGTCAATGACATTCGACCGAGAATGTACCTCTCCAGATTTGAGCACATGGGATACGCGTGATCGATGGAGTGATTTGGGTCTTGATTATCCGGTAAAGGCGAATTCATGAATCGTTTCGCTCCTGTACATCCAGTCGGCGCAGGACATGGTTTCTGGAATGAATGATCAATGGAACCTCTTTTTCATCAGTTTTTTCAAATACGACAATCGATTGCTTACTTCGTCCGGTTGGGTTCCGATTTCGGCTGCGATTTCGCGGATCGAAGCCTTCGCCACGTACCGCTGTATGACGATAGTATAATCAAGCGGCTGCATCTTTTGCAAAAATGACCTGATTTCGTTACAGGAGAGGGTGGAAAGAGGGTCATCGATCAATCGATCGGCCGGCTTGGATTCAGCGATAATATCGTGTTTCCGTTGTTGAGAGGAACGATTGCGATAAAAATCCGCGATTTTGTTCCGGACGATGGATCGAATCCATGCGCCTGGATTGTCGGGTAGCATGCCTTTATCGTACTGTTCGCAAACAGCTAGACAGATGTCCTGAACCACATCCCGAACGGATGACTCCTCAACGTGTTGTCGAACAATATACCATATCAATCGCAAGTATTGATCGAATACGTGATCGAGTGTCACACACGACTCCTTCTTCGAGAAATCAGTCCTGAGGGGTCTCTGCGGAACCCGGTCGGATGTCAGCTAAAAAATCCCGGTGAAATCTCGAAAAACATGTCTGCCTAAAACCAACGGATGACCGATCCCCCCATTCATCCAAAGTGACTCTATTATAGGACAAGGTAAACGATGAGTAAAGTCCCTTCTTTTTTTCCAGATTTGTGCGGGTGGTCCGACTAATAGGGCTGAGATCGACCTATCGTGGTGTTCCCGATTGAGATCGAAGCATTCGATTGAATGCGGTCGCGATGAAATGATGCGGTTCGTCGGGTACTTATTTTTAGTTAAGGAGGGGAAAATGGATTGGATTAACGGTTATCTCAGGCAAAGCAGATGGATGTTCATGGGGTTGTGCATGGGTTTAGGTTTGTTGCTCGGGTTTGCCCCGGTCGGTTCCGATACCTATGCGCAGGGATTCTGCGAAGATTTTGAATCCATCACGGGTTTCCCGTCGACGGAATGGGGAATTCACACGTTGTACAACCCGGGACTTGTACCGGGTATTGATCCGGTCAACGGAAACCCCGGTCATTGTTATATTCCGGGGGGTGCTGGGAACGGAATGAATACAGAAATTCATCATACTGCTTATGTGCTGGATTATTCTGAGGGAGCTGTTCTCGAATGTGATTTCTTTCTCAGCAACACCGGGAGTCATTACACAGACTTATGGATCGGTCTACCACGCATTCCCATCGAGAACGGCGTCAATCTACTCTATTCGGTCGCCATGTACCTGAATGCGGGTGCCGGAGCCCGGAATGTGCATTGCGTCATCGATTCTACCGATCCGGCGCATGCGGAGCAATTCACTGTTAATGGAGGTTTTACGGCCGGTCAGTGGCATACGGTCAGGATTGTTATCCGGCACGATCAGCGGGTTGAATTTTATTTCAATTCCGTGTTGATCCATACAACGCTCGAAACGATTGATCCAGCTTTTAATTTGTCAGCACCCGTTCTCGGCGGGTTCAATGCGCATGCAGTCTATGCGGATAATTTCTGTGTTTTTCCGCTCGCATCACAGCAGTGTGAAGACTTTGAATCCATTTCAGTTTTTCCGTCAGTGGAATGGGGTGTTCACACGTTATTCAATCCCGGTTTGGTTCCCGGGATTGACCCGGTGAGCGGCCATCCCGGGCACTGCTATGTTCCGGGGGGAGCGGGCAATGGAATGAACACGGAAATCTACAATTGTGCCAATACGGTGGATTATACGGATGGTGCTGTTCTGGAGGGTGATTTTTTTATCAGCAACAGTGGAAGTCATTATTCCGATATATGGATGGGATTACCGCGTATTCCCATCGAGAACGGCGTCAATCTTCTCTATTCGGTCGCCATGTATCTCAACTCCGGTGCCGGAGCCCGGAATGTGCAGTGCGTAATCGATTCTACCGATCCGGCGCATGCGGAGCAATTGACCATTCCCGGTGGTTTCACTGCGG
Organism: candidate division CSSED10-310 bacterium; assembly: GCA_016927515.1. GTDB lineage: Bacteria > CSSED10-310 > CSSED10-310 > CSSED10-310 > CSSED10-310 > JAFGMN01. Next base: position 5,332 of record JAFGMN010000146.1, read on the forward strand.
GAGAATGGCATGCGATGCGAATCGTGATCCGACCGGATCAGTTTGTCGAATTTTATCTCGATCATGCGCTGATTCATCGATCGAGTGTCACCATCGATCCGGTATTCAACCCGGCTTCGCCAGTTGTCGGTGGTTTCAATGCTTACCCGGTGTATGCGGACAATATTTGCTTCGGTCCACGGATCGTAATCCCTCCCACACCGGTTCCCACCGAAACGCCGACCTATACCCCGACGAACACGCCGACCCATACGCCGACGAACACACCGACCCATACCCCGACGAACACGCCGACCCATACCCCGACGAACACGCCGACCCATACCCCGACGAACACGCCGACCTATACGCCGACGAACACACCGACCCATACTCCCACGGTTGCGCCCGAGGGATTCTGTGAAGATTTTGAGGGTATCAGCGGCTTCCCGTCATCGGATTGGAATTATCATACATTGTATTATTCCGAGCTGGTTCCGGGGATTGATCCGGAAAATGGAAATCCTGATCACTGTTATATTCCCGGTGGCGCAGGCGACGGAATGAACACAGAAATCTATCATGCATCGTACAGCGCTGATTATTCCGATGGACTTCAAATGAGTTGTGATTTTTACCTCTCGAGTTCATCATCGCATTACAATGATCTGTGGATTGGATTGCCGCGGATTCCTGTTGTGAACGGAGTCAATTTGCTCTATTCCGTTGGGATGTATTTTAATTCCAATGCGGGTGATCGATTCATCCATTGTGTGCTGGATTCCGAAGATTCTGGACATTGCGAGCAGTATACGGCAGTCGATGCCTATCAGAACGATACGTGGTACACGGTGATGATTGTGATTCGGCCGGACCAGATTGTCGAGTTTTATCTGGACGGCGAGTTGTTCTACACATCGACGGTGACCATCGATCCGGCATACAACCATGCGCCGCCGGTATTGGGCGGTTTTAATGCTTACCCTGTCTATGCTGATAACTTCTGTTTCGGTACGATCATGGTCCCGACACCGCTGCCGACAGCCACGCCGACCGAACCCACTGCCACGCCGACCGACACACCTGTTATCACGCCGACAGCATCTCCGACCCAGACCGATGATGTGATATGGATCGATCCGTCAACTGGATGCCTGGGGAGTTCGATTACCGTGACGGTATCGATGGCGAATCCGGACACCGCTGTTGATGCCATAACATGCGCTGTGATGTATGATCCGAGTGTTTTGCAATATGAAGGCGTCTGCACAACAGGAGGATTGGATCCGGGTTGGACGATGTTTGACTGCAATGAGATCGTTTCCGGGCAGATTATGATCGCCGGATTTTCCAGTGCGGGACAGATTCCGTCGGGTTCGCAGGGATCACTTGTTTCCCTGGATTTCCAGGTTGTTTGTGCGGACTGCGAGGATGGCGATGTGCATGCTCTATCCCTGTCTGGATTGGCGGACGACCTGATTTCTTTCACAGCGTTACCCGGTGTATTTACCTATAATTGCTGCATTCGATCGGGTGATGTTAGTGGTGATGGTGTGTTGACTGCTGGCGATGCGCAAACGGCGTTCTGGATCGTTCTCGGTCTCGTCACGCCGACGCAGACCCAAGCGTGTGCAGCGGATTGCACTGGCGACGGTTCCATCACTGCAGGTGATGCACAAGCCATTTTCTGGGGTGTCCTCGGATTGGGAAGTTGTGTTGATCCGATTCCCAATGCCGCATACTCAGAACACGGCGACATGCAGCCGGATGGAATTGCCGGTGCAGGTAGTTGCCGGCTGGTGGGTGATACCGATGGGCGGAATGTTCATGTTGAGCTGGTGCTGACCAATCATTCTGTTGAAGTCGACGCGTTTACCGTAACCGTTCAATATGATCCGGTTTCCATGCAATTTCTCGGTGTCTATCCCGGACGGCTCGATCCGGGCTGGGAGTTGTTCGATGCGAATGAGGTTGAACCGGGTCGGATCGTCATCGCGGGATTTGCCGTCGATGGATCGATTCCCGCGCATCAAACGGGAACACTGGGCGAACTTCATTTCATCAGTTTATCCGCTGGGATTGCATCGCATGCGCTTGCATCGATGTCGATCACGTCATGGGGTGACGACCTGATTTCTTCTTATCGTTAATCTTTAACAATAAATCGATCGGATGATTGCGTCCGATCGGAGCGCCGCTGCCGCATATGCGACAGCGGCGCTCACTGTTTTAACGTTTGAACAGTTGGAAAAGCCATGAAAAACAATCGATTAGTGTTTTTTTTGTCAGGTTTTCGCTATCGGGCGTGTCTTTTTTTCGTCGGATGCCTTGCATGCGGCCAGGAAGGCTGGTAGATTCAGAAAGGGATTAAATGAAAAAGTCAAAAATGGGAATGTGCGGAAGGAGGCTGCAACGGTGAGCGAACACGCGGGTTCGAAATGGTTGTACATCAGCAGTGCCAAGGGGATTCAAAACTACATTTTCAAGGTGGGCAAACTCAAGTACATTATCGGCGGTTCTGAACGAATCGAGAATCTCGGAACGGAAATAGACGAGGTTCTCGGGCGGATCGGTGCACGGGAAAATCACGACTACCGTGTGATCCAGAATGCCGGCGGCAATGCTCGTCTGCTCTTTTATTCTCGAGACCATGCGCTTGCGCTGGCCGAGGTGTGGCCCTACATCGTGCGAAAAAAAATCCCAGGCTTGCAGGTGGTCCAGGCAGTCGTTCCCGTGACGGACCACGGTTTCGTCACCGCACTGACCGAGTCGGAATATGTGCTGCGCGCCAATCGAAACATCTACTATCCCGATCTTCCACCTGCGGAGCCGGTTGTTGCCCGGAATCGATTGACGGGTCTGCCCGTTGTTGCAATCAATCGGGATGCGAAGGATGGTTCGGAGATGTATCTTGACGCCGAATCGGTGTCAAAGCTCGATAACATTATCAAAACACAGGAAAAACTGTTAGAGCGGATCGGGGTGATGGATCGATGGCCGGGCCGGACATGGACGCGGGAATTCAGCCGGATTGCCGGTGAAGGGGAATACATGGCTGTTATTCATGCCGATGCCAACGGGCTCGGGCAATGTCTGATCAAGCTGGGTTCCCGATTGACCGGCGCGACCGATGATCGTGCCGTCGCTGTATACCGGCAGTTCAGTACCGCGATTGAATCGAGCACACAGCAGGCTTTCCTGGAAGCTTTGGA
>JAFGMN010000015.1 GCA_016927515.1 candidate division CSSED10-310 bacterium
ACCGCTGACTGCGTCATGGTGACGATGCCCGATGATGATATCTCTACATTGTATGTCATGTCGTTCACATGGCCGGACATCCGTTCATCCATTGTCGGTGCATGTTTCTGGACGGCAATTGTTCGAGATGGCGAGTTGGTGTGTGGTTTTGACTACGCCCCGTGGATGTATTCTCCTCTATAATGTGTCAGGGACGCACTTGGGTCGGAGCGTTTTGCGGTTTTGCTGGAGAGGGTTGGGGAGTTAAGAGCGGGACGGGCGCGAAGGAATTGGCGGTGCCGGGTGGGGGGGTGTATCTGCGGCAGGCGTGGGGAGGTAAGGCAATGGTTGTTGGAATGTATTGTGCGGTGTTTTGGGTGAAGAGGATGCGATGGACGTGTGTGTCTTGGCTGGTGGGCATGATGGTTGCGTGTATTGGGGGGGGGATAAATCCGGTTGCCGCAGGGGGTGTTGTCGCTGATGAAGCGGGATTGTCGCATGCGAGTGAGGATGCGCCGGCGGTGCGGTTTGCGATTTTGGGAGACCGGACAGGGCAGGCTGACGAGGGAGTATTTGCGGAGATTGTTGCTGAGATCGTGCGGATGGATCCGGATTGGGTGATCAATGTTGGAGATTTAATTGAGGGCCCCCAACCGGACGATGCCGCTGTGCATGCGGAATGGGATCGGGTAATGGCTTCTCTGGCCGCGGTGTCGTGTCCAATCGTCTATGTTCCGGGGAATAATGATATTTTCAGTGAGGAGAGTCTGCGGATTTTCTCAGAGCGAACCGGTAGAAGGTCCGAGTATTCGTGTGATTGTGCGGGTGTTCATGTCATTGTTTTGGACAACAGCCGGATGAATGGTTGGGACGCGTTTTCTTTCGAGCGGCGCGCGTGGTTGGAGTCGGATTTGCAGGCGGCATCGGCTCGGGCTGTGCCGATCTGGGTATTCTATCATAAGCCGTTCTGGCTGGAGCATTTTGCGGCGGGGACGGAAGACCCTCTCCACGGGTTGTTTGTCCGGTATGGTGTGGACCGCGTTTTTTCGGGGCATTATCATCGGTATTTGGCGAAGGAAAAAGATGGGATACAATACACGATGATCGGGTCCTCGGGGGGACGGTGCGGGGCCAATGCAACTCGGGGTGAGTTCTATCATTTCGGTTGGGTGACGGTGCGCGGGGGTTCGTCGCGGCTGGCGGTGGTTCAAGCGGGAGCGACGAAGTCGGAATCGTGGTTGACGCTGGATCGGGTATTGGCTCAGGATGCGGTGGAATCGTGTTTATTTGATCTGCATCGACCGGAGATGGAATTCAAGCGACCGATGGGAATCAAACTTGTCTTTTCTGATCGGTGCGGTGTCGTATCCGGCCGGTTTGTCTGGGAGTTGGCGGATACAGGATGGGTGATATCGCCATCATCCGGTCGATTCGATGTGTCGCAAGGACCAGTGGAAGTCGATTTTTCGAGTCAGGTTCAGGGTTTGCGATACCCTCTTCCCGGGCTGAAGCTGGTAACGGAGTTGGATGGAAGGTCCTTTGAAATAAGGGACAGGTTGTCTCCGATCGTCTCGGTGCCTATGGGTCGTGTGTCGGATGATCATCGTGTGGATGGACGTTTGAACGAGAAATTTTGGGATTCGGATATGACGGCAGTTATTGACGATTTCGGTTCGGAAGACGGAGGAGTATGTCCGACCGAACCGGTGGAAATCCGGTTGGTATTTGGAAATAGTAAAGGGGACAGGTTAATTGGTGAACAGGAAAAATCGGGGGACAGGTTATGCATTGGTATCCGGGCGAAAACTCGGGAAGGCCTGATGGATAAGGTGAATGAGAATGAAACCCCAGTTCAAGACAGGGATGGTCCGGTGTTTTTAGAGGACAGTGTATATTTATATTTTTGGACAGGTCCGGAGCTGTCGCGTTTGACTCAGATTGTTCTGAACCGGAAGGGTGCGCTTTTGGATCAGCAGGGACAGGTTAATCGTTCGGGAGCGCGTCCGGAGATGCAAAAAGAGTGGAATGGCGATATTCTATGGGCTGTTGATCGATCCGTTGACGGCTGGGTCGGGGAGTTGGCGATATCATGCCGTGATTTGGGAATTCAACTGGAAGACACGTCAATCCGGTTGAATGTCATCCGGTATCAGGCGGACAGTCAGACGCTGTCGGTCTGGATAGCACCTCCTTCCTTCAATCCTGAGGATGCCGGCCGTTTGGTATTGATCGGTGATGGTGAGAAGGAACGACGGTAATTGGCGGGCGATCGGTGCTTGCATGAGGGAAACGACTGACGAGGGGAGTATTGACATGACGGACGCTATCTCGAAAAAAATCGCGGGTTACATGCAGAAGGGATCCTGGATTCGACGGATGTTTGAAGAGGGAGATGTGTTGAAGGCGAAGTTCGGCAAGGACAACGTATTCGATTTCTCACTTGGAAATCCGATGGGAGAACCGCCGGCCGCATTTAAACAGGCGATCCGCGATGCACTCGATGATCCAGCACCGGGTCAGCATGGGTACATGCCCAATGCGGGGTATCCACATGTGCGGAATAAACTAGCTGAAGTTTTGAGCCGGGATCATGGCGTTTCTCTGTCTGGAAAGGATCTCATCATGACGGTGGGAGCTGCAGGGGCCATGAATGTTGCACTCAAGGCCATCCTGAATCCCGGCGATAAGGTGATGATATTTGCTCCCTATTTCGTGGAGTATGTTTTTTATGCTGACAACGCGGGTGGTCAGGTTGTTGTGGTGGAAACGGATGCGGATTTCAACTTGAATCCAGCAGCGATCGAAGCGGCGATGGAGCCGTCCGTTCGGGCATTGATTATCAATACACCAAACAATCCCACCGGGCGCATTTATTCGATGGATGTGCTTCAGGATGTCGGAGCGATTGTCGATCGCAAATCGAAGGAATATGGACGCCCAATATATATCTTGTCCGATGAACCCTATAAACGCATCACCTATGGCATCGATCCGCCGAGCTTGTTCCACATTTCAACAAACACCCTGGTCTGCACATCATATTCAAAAGAACTGGTCATTCCCGGTGAACGGCTGGGATATGTTGCTGTTAACCCGGTGTGTGGCAATCGCGAAGAAATCATCAATGCACTGACGTTTTGCAACCGGATACTGGGATTTGTCAATGCACCGGCATTAATGCAACGCGCCCTATATCGGGATCCTGATGACCGTGTAAGCATTGAAGGCTACCGAACCAATCGACAGTTGCTTCTGGATGGACTCGGTTCCATGGGATATGAAATCGTTCCTCCGGAAGGCGCTTTCTATCTTTTTCCGAAAAGCCCTATTGAAGATGAAGTTGCATTTACGGAAGAACTGAAAAAAGAAAACATCCTGGTCGTTCCCGGCCGGGGATTTGGACGGGCAGGGTACTTTCGAATTTCATATTGTGTCACTCAGGAATTGATTCAGCGATCCTTACCCGGGTTCAAACGCGCAATTGATCGCGTCAATTGATATCATCAACGATCCTGCCGACAAATCAGCGCTAGATCAAGTTAATCAGAGAGCGCGACGGAGTTTTTCAGCTTCCTCCCGAGAAATTTTCCCGGTTTTCACCATGCGGTTGATAATGGAATCGGGTTTTTCGGATTCTGATAAATCGGCTGATTGGTATTGCTGATGTTGATGTTGTTGTTGTGGTGGTGGTGGTGCTGGCTCGTCTTCCGATTCCGTTGTTGATATTGTTACGGGACCGGACAGTGTTTTCACAAGCAGTGGGTGCTTCCCGGAGTTCAATGTGCCGCAGACTTTCTTTGAACTTCGCACGGTTTGTTTGAAAACGCTTGCAATTTTAATGACACCGTGCATGGTTTTAGCCGTAACCTCCACATCAGCCGTTTCCGGAAGGCGTATCCGGATGGGGCCATTTACGCTTTTTAGTTGGATAGGACCACACACATCGTCCAGGTAGCATTTGACGGGGCCATTGACACTCTTTAACTGGATTTCTTGAGGTGAGCTTTTCTCAAGGATTAACGGCCCGTTGACTGTCTTTGCAAGAACCTGTCCCCTGGCCTGTGTCACGGTAATCGGTCCGTTGATTCCTTTCGCGCTAATGGTGGAGTGAATCTGGTTGATCAAAATGACGCCATTGAGCTTCTTGACGGTCAAATCGATATTTCGAGGCATTCGGATAAAAATCGACGTGGTCACGCCAGGTTCGGATTGCTTTGAGGATTCCGTGGCGACATTGATGATTTGACCGACATAATCAGGAATAAAGGTCTCGGCATCATCCTCATCCGAATCGTCGAAATGGAGCTTTAACGAAGCGATGACATCGTTGACATGCTGGAGGTGTTTTCCGGGATGAATAGATCGGATAATCAACTGGTCCTTTTCCCGGTCAACAACCGGGACCATGGATTCATCCACCCGTGTCCCGTTCTCTCCCTTCACTTCTACCTGAAGGAGCAATTCGGATTCATCCCATCCTTCGACTTCAATGCGTCCGATAGGATTGATAACGATGACGGATCGAACGCCATCCAGTGGAAGTCGCTTTTCTACGCGATATTCTGCCATAGCACAATCTCCTCATTCACCACTCTCGAGTAAGGATAGAGCGGTATGATAATCGATTTTACCCTTTTCAAGTCGATCTAAAATTTCCATTTTTTCCTCTGCATTCACAGAGGACTTGTCCGGCGCTGCATGAAGATGCAGAGCATCGATTGCTCCTTGCAGACATTTTCGAACCGTGGGGTAAGAGATGCCCAGTTCTTTTTCAACTAACTTGATGTTTCCGCGGTGAGCCAGAAAAACCAGGATAAAATGCTGTGTTTGGGCATCGAGCTGACAGAAACGACACGATGCGAATTGCCCCGATACCTCCGTTTGACAGTTCGGACACCGGTATTTCGCAATCATTAACTGATGCCCACATGCGGGACAGCCTCCGGAAATTTGATACGCCATACACACCTCCTTTCTAACAACATTCATAAACATAATTCAACATATTAAGAAAGTCAACATCTAAATTAATATTATCAATTTGTTTCATAAACCCTGGCATTCTCAAACTCCATCTAAAGGAGATCATGACGGAGGCATAGTCGGAATCGTGCGCATTGATCACTCTGGTCGAGAGACGTTCTCGGGTGATCCAGGAGTTGAAATTAACAACCTGTCCCCTTACATTACCGGTACTTTTGTGATGGGAGGCGGTGTGAATCGGATTGAAAAAATCAAGAGGTTAGCGAGTGTTTTTTGGCATTATAAAACGCGTTCGACGGTGTTACCATATATGCCCATTCGGCTGTGGGTCGAAACAACGAACCGGTGTAATCTTGCGTGCACCATGTGTCCTAACGCCTTTGATTCAGTATCGGTCCGAGGTTTGATGGACCTGGGTTTATTCGAATCCATCGTTGATCAGATTGAAGGCCGCGCGAACGATATTAATTTATCGCACCGGGGGGAGCCGTTGTTTCATCCTGGGTTAGCGGACATGGTCCGGATGGCGTCTCGGCGGCGGCTGGCCACGCGGATTCATACGAATGCCACGATGCTTGATCGGGAACGGGGAGAGCAGTTGCTGGATGCTCGGCCGGATTTGGTATCTTTTAGTTTTGATGGATATGACAAGGAGACATATGAGCGAGTTCGAATCGGAGGGATTTTCGAGGAAACGCTTGAAAACATCCGGGTATTTTTGGAGGTGAAGCGACGGAAGGGGCTAAGTAAACCGTATACGATCATGCAAATCATTGAACCGAGGGATGCTGATGAGAGTTACCGAAGGAACCTGTCCCTTTTTGGTCAAAGAATGCGATCGGAGGGTCTGGACAAGTTTTACGTTAAAAAACCTCATAATTGGGCGGGAAACGCACCGGGTACAACCCATCATACACCGGGATATCTCGTCTGCACGTTTTTATATTACTCCATGACCATTCTTTGGAACGGTCTGGTTTGTCCCTGTCCTCAAGATTGGTATGGATCGATGATTCTCGGGGATCTCAACGAGGATCGAATTGAAGACGTTTGGAATGGGGCCCCCATTCGGGGTCTGCGGCGGCGTGCGATAGACCGGGATTTGGATGACCTTCTGTGCAGCAATTGCGACAGGGTTTTTCGGAACACATTTTGGGGAGTGCCGACAGAGAACATTAAGGCATTCTTCGGCGAAACCCTGGCGGGTTATGACAATCTCAGGAGATTTATCCGGAAATAGGTGCTGAAAGGAATCGGTTTAACCGAGTATTTTTTGCAACTCGGCTTCGAATCCTTCCGGACCTTTTGTTTTTAGAAGCTGACGAAGACGATCCACTTGTTTGCTGTCCGAAGGTAGAAAAACACGGGCAGCTTGTACGGCTTGCTCGTGCAACGCGTCATTGACCACTTCCGGAAGCGCCAAGTTTTCGTACTCTTCTAAACGAGCCTTGGTCACCATCAGGAATTGAAAATTCGCATCGACGCACAAATACTGATCCCCTTTATCAATCAGGGGCAAAACGGTGAAACGAGTGGTCAACGCAACTTCTTTTGTTTTTGCTTTAAATTGATCTTTTGCCATTAGGCTACTCCTTTTCTTGATCGCTGCCAGCAGCGATGATCGCAACAGAAAGCGGACTGATTTTAATGACTGCTCCTGGGTGGGTCAACCCTAATCTTCCATTTTTTCCTGACATCCGGCATAATCTCACCATGAAAAAAAGGCACGTTCAAATATTGGTTATTGCTGCAATGCGAGAAGAAATACAGGATTTCATTTCCGGATGTTCAACCACCCGTCCCCTTTTCGGATGCTCAACTGATTCACAAACCTATCCCACTGAAAGGAGTCCCACCGAGACAGAAAATTTCCCTTACTGGGAGACAGCCCGATTTGGGAATCGGGTCGGCTTTCTTGTATGTGGAGTGGGCCGAAAGCGTGCCCGACGGACAACCATGGCAGCACTTGCATGGATTGAACCACGGGAGGTGATTGTTCCGGGTTACTCTGGATCAATGAATCCGGACGTTCATCCCGGTGATATCATTCTTGTTCAGCGTGTCTATCATCATGCGTATTCTCCTGAGACGGTTCGCTATGTGAATTCAGACTTGGTGGCCGGCATCACGCATGCTTGGGAAAAGGCGGGTTTACCGGTGCGTATGGGGGCTGCTGTTTGCGTGGATCAAATGCTGGATTCAAACGCGACAAAACAGGCGATCAGGTACCGCTTGGTCGAGCACGGTGAGAAGCAAGTAAACTGTGTAGATATGGAAAGTTATTATGTCCTGGAAGTGCTTGAAGAGTTTGGAATTCCAACGGGGATTGTCCGCGTTATCACAGATTATGCAGACGAAACCATCGGTCTGGATTTTTCGCGGATTCCCCGAGGAAAATGGCGGCAACGCAGGTATTTTTTTACTCATCCCAAACAGTGGATGGTGTTTCGAGAGCTTGTCCGTACTTGCAACATGGCCCGGGTTCACTTGACACAGTATTTGGACTGTTATTTAAGCGCTCGAATAAAAATTAACGAAGTCCAGACGCCAGCGCCACCTACTTTTTCCGATATATAGTCAGCACTTGACCAACATGAAGCGTATCACGCTCGGTTAAGCCATTGGCAAATAGAATGTCGTCAGCTTGCATTCCGTAAAAGCCGGCAATCGCTATGGCGGTTTCACCTGTTGTCACACGATGTTTAATGATTTCTACACGATGCGCAGGGCATATAACCAATCGTTGTCCAGGGTAAATAATTCCCCGCTTTAAATTGTTGATTTTCATGATATCACGGGCGGTTACCCCGAACATCGCTCCGATTCCTGCCAGATAGTTACCTTTTTGAACAACGTAGACGAGGGAGTCTGTGCAAATGGTGGAGTTTTCCGGACCGGCTGATGCGGAGGCGGTTGTTGTATGGGGTTGGAGGTAGATTCTCTGACCGGGTTTGATCTTGTAGGGGGGGGGAATATTGTTCCAATCAGCCAGACGTTTGTAAGGAATTCGGTGGCGTTTTCCAATCGAATACAGGCTTTCACCGGATCGAACCACATGATAATCGCCACTGAAGGTTGGTTCAGGCGCTTTTTCCATCTGCTCCAGGGCATTCAGAACTGCATCCAGCGAACCATGAGGGATATATAAATGCGTGTTGTATACCGGCGTCCAAGAACCTCCGCTGGGAAGATCGGGATTCAGTTCCCGGAGTATTTTTAGATCGATACCAGCTGCCTGGGCAACCGAGCTGAGACGAACCCTTTGTGGGCAGACGACGATATCGTAATTGCTAGTGATTTCTTGCCGGGACATCACATTCAAACCAAAGCGCTTTGGGTTTTCACATACAATTGCGGCAGCTATAATACGCGGTATGTACTCCTGAGTTTCCTGACGAAGGCAATCGCGGATTTGCCAGAAAGACCTGTCTTCAAAGGGGTTGTCGAGATCGCGTAAACATCTCTGTACCCGTCCCTCCCCGGCATTGTATGATGCCATTGCCAGGAGGAAAGACTGGGAGCCGAAAATTGAGATCAGATCCAGCAGGTATTCTCGCGCGGCAATCGTTGATTTTATAGGATCCAGCCGCTCATCAACTCCAGTTCCGATTTTCAAACCATAATTCCGACCGGTGCTCCGGATAAACTGCCAGATGCCACGAGCCTGGGATCGGCTTGTTGCCTGGTACATATAACCACTCTCAATGAATGCTAAATAGGATAATTCCGATGGTAACCGTTTTTCAGACATAATTGTGTCTACGGTGTCTCTGTATTTCATCATTCTGTAGTAACTGCGTTCGAACCATTCCCTTTTTGTTGTTAAAAAATAATTTATGAAATCAGTTACTTCAGAAGTAAACACATCCAATTCATCTTCTCGCGATGAATTCTCCCCTAACAGTTCCATGAGTCGCACAATTTCCATTTCAATGAAAGCTCGGTCCGCAGGTTTGAACGCGTCTCCGGCATCAGGGATGTTTTCGGAAGGAACAGGATCATCGGGTTTCATCGCTAGGATGCTTTCATATGCCTTTTGAAGATCGACCGATGCGCATTCTGAAGGGAGATAGGGTTGAAAAAAACCGATTGACTGCATGTAATCCGGCAGGTCTGCAAGTTGAAGGTTAAGAACGGCTGCATCCAAATTCGACTGGGCACCTTCCAGGTTGCCTTCCTTGTATTGCAGTGCACCTGTGCAGGCTAGTTCACGCGCCTCTTCAACCAGCATACGAGTGGACAGGCTTCCAACCAGGGTATCTACTGAGCGATTTTCGAGATTTTCGCCAGTATTTGTTTCGGAAGCCTCTTCATCGTCGGTGGTAAAATCGGGGCTATAGGATGACGATACCGGATCGAGTGAAGAATCTGGATGGATTACAGGAGTGCTTTTTTGTGCACCAGGATTTAATGTAGCGCATCCGGAGGGGAAGAGCAGGAGTGCGGTCAGGCAGAGAAACCCTCCCCAAACAGTTACAGCATTACTGCGGATCAACACCATGGACGCCTCCTTCTTAGAGTGATAAAAAGGCTTCCCAAAGGGAGCACTCGAACATCTTATCAGGCACAATGAAAAAAACGAACCTCGAATTGGCATGAAAACTGAAAATAGGGACATGAAAAAAAAAGACTGAAAAACGGGGACGTGAAAAAAGGGGGGACAGGTTCGATTTCAGGTTAATAAAATTTGGGGTCGAAAGTGTGAGGTAATTCAATGGAGATGTTTGTTTTGGGACATCGAGGAGAGGTTTATGCGTTGCTCACGGCATGCTGTTGGACGATCACTGCCATGTCTTTTGAGTCGGCGGGGAAGAAAGTCGGATCATTGACTGTCAACATTCTGCGTCTGGTGATTGCCCTGATTTTTTTCAGTATTTACGGTATGGTATTCCGAGGGTTACTGATACCGATAGATGCTGGAAGCTTTGCGTGGAAATGGCTTGGTGCTTCTGCGGTGGTAGGATTCTGCATTGGGGATCTGTGCTTGTTTCGAGCATTCGTTTTAGTTGGTTCTCGAATATCCATGTTGATGATGTCTGCTGTTCCCCCGATGACGGCCTTGATTGGATTGTGGATGCTTGACGAAAAGATGACGCGGCAGGGATGGGTCGGAATGGTGTTGACCGTTGCTGGAATCAGCATGGCGGTTCTCATGAAAGCATCCGGAAAAAACGTACCTTTGTCATCGAATAAACAGCATATCAAAGGAGTTTTTTTTGCTATCATAGGAGCTTTGGGGCAAGCATTTGGTTTAATTCTCAGTAAACGTGGGATGGGTCAGTTTGATGCTGTTTCTTCGACGCACATCCGTGTGATTGTGGGAGTGATTGGGTTTTCATTTATATTCTTTGTTTCTGGGCGCTGGCATTGCGTTGTTGATGCTTTGCGGAATTACCGTGCGATGGCAAGCATTCTACTGGGATCAATTTTCGGTCCATTCCTGGGCGTCAGTTTATCGTTACTGGCAATTCAACGCACAGATGCTGGAATTGCATCGACAATTATGGCAATCGTTCCCGTGTTGATCATTCCTCCCGCAATTCTCATCTTTCGTGAAAAGGTCAGTATTCTTGAGGGTGTAGGAGCGATTTTGGCTGTTTCAGGGGTTGCTTTGTTGTTTTTATAACCCTTTTTTCTACTTTAATGAAAAAGGCGGAATTCACCTTCATCAGCGAGGTCCAGCATTTCCCGATCACCGCGGCTGTCACCGTAAGCATATATTTTTTCGTAATTTTCAAGATTTAAATGCTGCTGGATCCGACGGACTTTTTCTGGACCTCTGCAATTTAAACCTAACAAGCGTCCGGTAATACGTCCATCTTTTGTTTCGAGATGGGAACAGATCAAATCCAGATTTTCATTTTGGCACCACCTTTCCAACCATGTATCGGCGGATGCACTGACGATGACGATATGGTGACCGGCAGCTTTGTGCCATTCAATCCTTTCCATGGCTGTGGGGCGTAGGAGTTTGGGGAGCCTTTTCTTGGAATACTCGTCAGCGAGTTGTCGCAATGAGCGTTCTTCCATACCCTGAAATGACAGAAGGAGAAACGTCTCCTTCAATTGCTGATTTGTTATGCGTTTGGTGAGAAAAGCGAAAACGGAAGGCAGCAGTCGGATAAAAACACCGATTGCTCGTGGTTTCCCGATTGAGAAAATCATGAAATCTAGGAGCGTATCTCTGCGAGTAATTGTTCCATCAAAATCGAAAAGAGCTAAATCTCTGTTCATTAAAAGAACTCCTTGACACAGCTGTATTCTGACATTGAATTTTGTGACTGGCAAGTTCGAAATGGTGAAACAAAAGAGAGATGACAAGGAGATGACAAGGGACAGGTTCTCAGATTAAAATATTCATTTCAATCTGGAACGCTCCGGAAGATTGATAAACAGATGATGGGAGTATGAAATCTGATTTCTTGACCTGAAAAAAAGAGGCGAAATACCCATGAATGTTGAAATCATTTATTGTGGAGAATGAAACTATAAGCCATATGCTGTCAGTGTGGCGGCGGAGATAGAAAAAATGATTGGTGAAAAAGTGGAAATACGTGTCGGATCCGGTGGTGTGTTCGATATTATGGTTGATGGGCGGCGCGTCTATTCAAAACATCAAACAGGCAGGTTCCCAATCGCGGAAGATATAGCACGCATTTTTTAACTGTTGAATGTTTTCGGAACGATTTCAAGCAAGTCCATCGGGAAGAAGACCTGTCAAATCAATGGAGTCTTCTCCAAAGACCATGGGTTTTGAAGAGCGTAAATGTCCCAATGCATAAAGAAGTGGTTCGATGGGCTCGGCGAGTCGGGGTTGAAATTCCGCATAATATATTGGCGTGAACAGAAAATTACCAATCCATTCCGGCACATCTTCTACCATTGATTCACCGATCGCATGTAATTCAAGAAGCATTAGTAATGAAAGGTCATTTCTGAACGCGATGGACAAACCCAACGCCTCCATTCGAATAATGTGTTCATTGAATCGGGAGAGATCTTTACCAATATCTTCTTGATCAATGGACACAATAGCGGCAATCAGGGGTGAATCCCAGTCTTGAGAGCTTTCGGTTTCTTCATGAAAAGAAAGGACAAGCGAGTTTCCGGAATGCGATTCGTTGTTTTTTAAGGGCTGAGGAAGATAGGTTAGTCGGACGGTGTTTGACCGTTGGATTAAATGATAGATTTCATCGTGCTTGTCATCATCCTCGGGTTCGATTTCTAGTTCCAGTGAACTGAATTGAATCGGAAGGGGTGATGCGCTTAATTTGCTCTCTACGACTCCCATGGAACAACGTTCCGGGAACATAAACAACGTATCTTGGTTTGAATCCGGTATCATGGACTCTGGATGTGAGGGAGCGTTCGACATTAGTTCTAAACTCCAGACTGCGGGGACCCATTCCCCTGCCACATTGTATCGCAGTAAGAAGGAAATACGAAAGCCCGGCCGGAAAAGCGACCGGGCTTTTTAGGGTATGCCGGAGGTGGGAGTCGAACCCACACGCCCCGAAGGGCACGGGATTTTGAGTCCCGCACGTCTGCCAATTCCATCACTCCGGCGGGTATCCTCCCGTAAACCACAAAAGTATGCCATACATTTCGATGAAACACAATCGGAAAGCTCCGTATAGCTTTTGGAGTTATCGCAGAAGCACGTCACAAAAAAACCGGGTTTTTTTGACTAGTTTCCCGAGGGAATTTCGATGAATATTTTTACGAAGGAGATGCAGGACGCGGCGCTCCCAGGTGAAGGTGTTCGTTTTACCTCGTTTTTTCTTCTTTTTAGCAACCGTTTTACCAACCTGTCCCTTTTCCGGTTCATCCTGACGATTTAACGGCTCTAGTAGGGTTTCCGGGTCATATCCCAACGTGCGGTATTCGTCTGGGCTATTAAAACTGATCATTTTTCGTAGCAATTTTTCTTTTTGTGAATCTCTTTGGACAAGTTCCACCCATTTTTCGATCGATGTTGTGACTGGCCGCGTATGCTGATTGACTCCTATGGGGTCACCCAATCCTTTTCGCTGAGGAATGCCTGGTTTTCCATACTCCACCATGGAAGAATCAAAAGGAAGGTCAAGGAATCGGCACAAACGCTCCATGTATTCAGCCGGATTGAGGACGAGGTCTTCGTACCTGAAATGAATTTTCGGACAATGTGATTCCTGGAGAAACCGTGCGATTGCCGGGATATATCTTTCGATGATTGGATTAAAGTCGTGTGCTGCTTGCCAGTCATCTTCGAAAAAGGATTGGGCATATGAAGAGAAAATGGCTGCGGGGTGGCGAGTCAGTA
Source organism: candidate division CSSED10-310 bacterium (assembly GCA_016927515.1). GTDB lineage: Bacteria > CSSED10-310 > CSSED10-310 > CSSED10-310 > CSSED10-310 > JAFGMN01. The sequence continues at coordinate 13,265 of JAFGMN010000015.1, forward strand.
CGACAAACTTTCCTTCGGGAAAGACTTTTTCAATGAAGGGTAGAACCAAAGCATAAGCAGGGGTTTTATCGAGAACATACGTTTTCCCTTCACCCGCTTGCTTCAGTTGCTGAGAATAGAGGAAAAAACAATAGGCACGCAAAGCGGTCAGATAATCGTTTTCCCCATTGGGTAGCATGTTTACAAATTCCCGTTGAGCAGCTACTGCTCTTAAGTGGTCATAGGGTGCTTTGTCAATGTTTTCATAGTAACCCAGGTGGGCAAGCGGCGTCAGCAGATGAGGTTCTGGCCCCCCGGCGACTGCTGGATGAGAACTGATCATGCGCTCCAGAAGCGTAGAACCTGAACGGGGAGATCCCACAATAAAAATCAATTTCTTCGACATATCAGCTATTTGAATCATCACAACCTCCTCAAAGCGAAGCAATGATAAGCTGTTATACTTTGCATGGCAACCGGTGCGGATCGTTTCCGCGATGAGCGGCTCGTTTTGTGTTTTCCGTTTTGATAACCTAATAACCGTCCCTTGGGCAGTGAATGCCATTTTGTTGATACGAAAGAGAGATGGGGGATGTATGGAGTTTAGACACCGATTTTCAGATCGCTCACAAATGATGACTCCGTCACCGATTCGAAAACTGGTCCCTTTGATGCGTGAACCGGGAATGATATCATTCGGTGGCGGTTATCCCAATGCATCGACATTTGCCTTTAGCACTGTTGATATTGCGTTCAAAAGCGGTATTACTTACACAATAGATCATCAGCTTATTGATCTGGCGTGCCAATATGGACCAACCGATGGACATCCTTTTTTACTGCCAGGGCTTCAGAAATGGCATGTTGCGAAGGATGGCTGGATGCCTCAACGGAATCAAATTCAGGTCTTGAACGGGTCGCAAGAAGGCTTGCATATCATGGCTTACCTGTTTCTGAACCACGATGATTGGGTTGCGGTATCTGAGCCGGCATATCCGGGGGCGTTGGGTGCATTTCGAGCATTTACAAAAAACTTCCTTTCTTTCCCGATTGACGGAGATGGTTCGATAACCACAGAATTGGAGCGACGACTAACGAAGCACCGTTCAACCGGTTTGCCGATGCCGAAATTCATATATGAGGTCCCGAGCGGCCATAATCCAGGGGGCGTCAGATTGAGTCTTGAGCGGAGGCATCATTTGCTTTCCATTTCCCATCGATTCGATATTCCCATTCTGGAAGATGATCCTTACCAGCTTGTTCAGCTTGAAGAATCAACGGTTTTGCCCACATTACAACGGTTGGACACAAAGGGACAGGTTATTCGGCTAGACAGTTTTTCCAAAATTTTTGCACCTGGACTCCGTTTAGGATATGCAACAGGTCCATCAGAAGTTATTCAGATGTTCAATCTTTATAAACAGGGAACCAATTTGCATGTTAGCTCCATGATTCAAGTTATCCTAGCCGGATTCCTGGAAAAACATGAACCCGATGACTTTTTTCGGCTGATTCGCGCTAATTGCCGAATCTATCGGTCGAATCGTGACGTTATGATCGATTCAGCTCGTCGGTTTTTGCCCGAATCGGTTCACTTCAATGTTCCTGTTGAAGGGATGTTTTTATGGATTGAGTTACCGATCGAAATTGATGCGGAGTTGATGTTGGATCGGTTTGGAATGGAATATAAGGTGCTAATGGTACCGGGAAGTGCGTTTTCGACGTGCGGCGGGTTGAAGCATTGTATGAGGTTAAGTTTCAGCATGGTTACCCACGCTGAAATCACCGAAGGCATGAAACGACTGGGAGCAATGATTCAAAAAATGAAATCGTGAATGGCAAAGAGTTTCTTGCATCGATTTTGAAGCTAATGATATAAAGAGAGCTTATACCAGGCACTTCTGGTGTTTCCAGGTCTTTTAAACTCTGAAAACTGCACCACAAGGAGGATAGCATGGCAAAGTATCACGTGGTATCGATGCCGGGTGATGGCATTGGCAAGATCGTTCTGAAAGAATCGATACGGGTTTTAACAGCTGTTGGCTTTGATGCGGAATACCATCATGCTGATATCGGCTGGGAGTTTTGGTGCTCCGAGGGAAATGCTCTTCCCCAGCGAACACTGGATCTTCTCGAAAAACACAAACTGGGTCTTTTTGGAGCAATTACATCAAAGCCCAAAGATAAAACAGTGGCGGAGCTATCCCCAGAACTCAAGGATAAAGGATTTGTTTACTACAGTCCTATTGTAGGGATGAGGCAGCACTTCAATCTGGATATCTGCATTCGACCCTGCATCTCTTTTCCGGGTAACCCCCTGAATTTCATCAGACGAGCGACTGACCATGGATTTGAAGAACCCCGAATCAACGCGGTTATTTTCCGCCAGAATACCGAGGGACTTTATGGTGGAGTAGAATGGACAAATCCTCCGGATACTGTATATGCAGCGTTGATGACCCATCCAAAATTCAAGAAGAATTTTAGTCATGTGCCACGCGAGGATCTTGCTGTTTCGACACGTATTTTCACTCGCCGTGCTTGTGAACGAATTGTCCGTGCAGCATTCGAATATGCACATAAATATGGCTATCGATCTGTCACTGTTTGTGAGAAACCCAATGTTATCCGGGAAACGTCCGGAATGATGTGGGCTGTTGCACAAATGATCCAGAAGGAATTCAATCATATTCAATTGTGGGATACGAACATCGATGCTCAAATGATGTGGTTGACGAAAAACCCGGAGGACTACGGAGTTATTGTCTCGGGAAACATGTTTGGAGACATCGTGTCTGATGGTTTTGCCGGTTTGATTGGTGGTTTGGGTTTCGCTTGTTCAGCTAATATCGGTGAGACCGTGGCCGTGTTTGAACCAACCCATGGTTCTGCTCCGAAGTATGAAAATCTCGATCCTTCAATTGTCAATCCCATTGCGATGATCATGAGCGCCGTGATGATGTTGGATCATGTTGGCGAGTTTGAAAAGGCCAAACGAATTCGAGATGCAATCGCCAAAGTAGTCTATGCTGGCAATGTCCAGTGCTATGACATGATGAAATTGCGCGGAGGTGCTCGGGTCATTGAACAAGGAGCTGCAACCACACAGCAGATGACAGATGCGATTATCGCTGAACTGTGAGAGATGGCTGCTAATAGGGAGGTTTTCTTATGGGAATGACGTTTGCTGAAAAACTGCTCGCGCGTAAAGCCTCATTGGATCATGTTGTTCCGGGGCAGATTGTCTTTGTCGAACCCGACTATCTATTGTCACATGATAACACATCTGCCATTGTGGGAAAGGTGGTCGATTTACTCGATCAATACGGTGTTGCAAATCCGGACAGACATATAATAGTCTTAGATCATGTTGTTCCTGCGGCCAGTGAGAAGCACGCCAAAGGGCATAAAGTAATCCGCGAATATGTTAAAAAATTCGGAATTCGCCATTTTTACGATGTTGGCCGGGGGATCTGTCACCAAGTTGTTCTTGAGGAGGGATTCGCCACACCGGGGTCTCTTATCGTAGGATCTGATTCGCACACTTGTTCATATGGAGCTGTTGGTTGTTTTGCGACCGGGATTGATCGAACCGAAGCAGCAGCGTTACTGCTTACCGGAAAAACTTGGTTCAAAGTACCCAGTTCAATTAAAATCACGGTGACAGGTTCTTTACCGAAACACGTTTCAGCCAAAGATTTCATTCTTCAAATTATCGCTGACCTTGGGGCCGACGGGGCAGGATACAAATCTGTTGAGTTTCATGGAGAAACGCACAACCTGTCCCTTGATGACCGGATAACGATCGCGAACATGGGAATTGAAATGGGTGCAAAAGCTGCAGTTTTTCCGGTAGACGAATTGGCTGAAGAATACCTTTTACAAATAGGTGTGACGCCTGATCGTTACGATTCGCTATGGGCGGATGAAGACGCTTCGTATGAAAGAGCTTTCCACTATGAACTGAATTCGATTCAGCCAAGGATTGCTAAGCCGCACGCTGTAGATAACGGAGCACGAGTTGATGATGTGGCGGGGCTAAAAATCGATCAATGCTTATTGGGGACATGTACGAATGGTCGGGTTCGGGATTTCCATGAAGCCGCTGAAATTCTTAAAGGAAAGCATGTCCATCCCGATGTGCGCCTTTTACTGCTTCCTGCATCCAATGCAATTCTGAATACCTTGATACAAGATGGAACCTTGCAAATCCTGATTGCCGCCGGAAGTGTATTGTTACCAACAGGGTGTGGTCCTTGCCTTGGAGCTCATCAAGGAGCACTTGCACCCGGGGAAAGATGTTTGTCCACATCCAATCGCAACTTCAAAGGACGAATGGGGTGTGCTGAATCAGAAATCTATCTGGCATCTCCAGCGACCATCGCTGCATCAGCAGTAAAAGGATGCATTAGTGATCCACGGAACATCGAAATGGAGGCAAAACAATGAAGGTGTGGTTTTACGGAGACCTTGATGGAATCAATACTGACATGTTGTTTCCAGGAAAATATACGTATACCTGCTCGACGGCAGAGGAAATATTGCCTCATTTGTTGGAGGATCTTGACTCTCAATTTGCTAGTAATGTTCAATCGGGTGATTTAATCTTTGCAGGGTCCAACTTTGGATGTGGAAGTTCACGAGAACAACCAGTTCTTGGGTTAAAAGCCGTGGGAGTCGAAGCGGTTGTTGCTAAAAGCTTTGCTCGGATTTTCTATCGAGCTGCGGTGAACCAGGGTCTGATCCTTATTGAATGTCCTAAAGCTGTGGAAGCATACAAAGACGGATCCCGTGTGGAGTTCGATCCTAATTCTGGAACAATCTCTGTTGATGGCAGTGTTTTCACGTTTCCAACACTGCCTCCTGAAATTATTGCGATTCGAGATGCCGGTGGCTTGCTAGCTTATACCGATGCCGTTCTTAAGAGGAAAAAAGACTAGCACTAAACAAATTGAGTAACGACTACCTTCCCGCATGATAACACGTGAGGGAAAAGCCTGACGGTAAAAACCAATTGATTTTTCGCTTTTTTCTAACCTGCTCGGGTGTCTGAAACTGGTTTGCAATCTCGGTAACAAAGCGTGCAGTTCCAATCGCACACCCATTGCTCCAAAGCTTGACCTGCTTCAGGCATTGAACAAAACTACCTGGTATCCCAATCCCTTGATTTTTAGAGGTACTATGATATGGTGTATCGGAAACCTTCGACTCCATTCCCAATTCACGCGTTATCGTATCTTCAATATCCGTTTTAAATAGATTGAGAAGAGATTCATCCGGTACATCCAATTCCTTTGTCCCCTTCTGCCCATAGGAACGAATATGCCGTATAAAGCTCGAATGAAAAGGATGAACCCCGGTTGATGAATAAATTCCCCAAGATGAAAACTGGTACTTCCCGGGGTTCTGTGTTATTTTTGCTCTAACCGGGTTTAACTCAACGTATTTTAAACACTCCCATAGGGCATCGGATTCCTCGAGAACAGTACTTTTAAAGCGATCTTTCCACAACGGTCCCTCACGATGATGTGTCTTGTTAAACCAAATAGAATATGATTGAAGCACTAGTTTCATAAAGTGGCTAATGTCAATCATGTTCCCCGCTATTTTTCTACAACGCTCCAGATCCTGCTCCGGATTCAACAGCCGGTGGTCTGGAATTCGGTTTTTATAATACTCATTGTACTTCCGAGCTGCCTCGATTGGAGATGGTGGTTCCGGGGGCACATACACAACAAGATGAAGATGATTGCCCATCCAGCATACAGATAAAATCTCGATGCTGTACAAAGGGGCTATTTTTTGTACGAATTGAATTCCTACCTGCTTATCTTTATTTGTAAACAGGAGTCGTTTCCGGGGGCCATTGATCCGGTTAACAAGATGATAATAAGCATCTCTTCCTAAAACCTTAAACCGCTTTTGCCTCATTTATTTCTCCTTAGCCAGGTTTATGTAAAAAATAATAACAAAAACATCGTTGCATGTCAATAAACATATGGTAACATGGGCTATGGGAGGAGTAAGAAATCAGAAGAAAAACGGATTTGATTGTTTTTCATGCAGAATGGTTGTTGGAAAACCATGTCCCGGAAAAATCTGCGTAGAGTCTGGCAAAGAGAGAAGGTTGTTGAGAATCGATTGAAGCAATTGCTCGGTATTTCCGCCAGGCAGATCAGTCCTGCCGATGGACTCTCTAAAGAGAGTGTCTCCTGTGATGGCATAATTCAAGGCTTCACAAAGAATACAAATGCTTCCGGGTGAATGGCCTGGGCAGTGAACGACTCTAAATTGAAGATCGCCTAAAACGAACCTGTCCCCATTTTTCAGAAACCGGGTTGGCTCTTGAATCTGCACTCCATCAATACCAAAAAACAATGCTTGCGATGGTGCTGACCGGAGTAACGCTAAATCATCCTGGTGAAACCAGAATTCAGTTTTTAGAAAATCTGTAATCGTTTTAATGGCTCCGATGTGGTCAAAGTGACCATGAGTAGCAATGACCGCTTTCACTCGCTTGTTCAATAAACGAATTTTCCGCAGAATTAAATCTGCGCAACCACCAGGATCAACAACAACGAGTTCATCACAAGACTTACTCCCAATTAGATAGCAGTTTACGTCGAGCGGACCAATAACAACCGTGTCTAATATCATTCAGTCGTTTCTCACATCATTACTGATTATTGAATCACAAGCCGGAAGTAACGGAGTATCATTAGGTACTCTTCACAACTGATTTCTCGATTTTCGGGTTTTGGTGTGTGGGAAAGCCACTCCAATTCTTTTAAACTAATCCGGGGTTCACTCAAAGCAAGTAACTCTGATTGCCTGTGCATGAGATGTCCGAGTCCTTCAGGCAAAGACCCTTTCTGAGGCATTTTTTCTATTACGATTTCCGGCTGCGTCAGAGCATGTATGGTGCTGTCAAGGACTTCGGCTACCCGACCCAGCAAATCCCACCCCGGATTTGCATTAATCCCGTTTTCAATAGCCGATATCGTTGTTGGTCGGGTTCGTGCGGCTTGAGCAAGCATCGTTTGATTCATCCCTCTCGATTTTCTGAGTCGTCTGACATTTCGTCCTAGTTTGTCGAGTTCTTTTTTGCGAAGATCTTCCATTTTACGCCCCCTAAGCCAAAAGCAACAATCTTAGTTTATCAATTTCTTGATCCAGTAGGCAATCTGGAGTCAGGTTGTTCTTTTTCAGAAGACGAATTATTTCATCATAAATCTCGGAGATCCATGTTTTGCCCTGAGAGAGTCCCGAGTGGAAACCATAAAGGCCTTCCAAGCAGAGACAATGGATCAGCTCAATGACATTCCCACGTTTTCGGAAAATGGCCTCTGCGTCCTCAAAATGCCGCATGACAACATCGATAGGGCAATCAGATTCAAATAGTGCTTGACCCATTGCCACAAAAAGCAACCCGATCGAGAATTCATCATCCAATTCGGAAAACTGAAACCGGCATTTTTCCAGCGTTCTCAATGCTTCTTGGAATCTCTTTTTTTTGATTAAAATACGTGCGAATTGATAATCTGCGTTTGCACACCCGCTCCGATTACCGGTATCCTTGTAGATAATCCATGCTTCACGAGAAAATTCACTTGCATCGTCATATGCGCCTTCGCAGAGAAATAGCTCAGCCAATTGACTTAGCCCTGCTGCTTCCCCGCGACGATATCCGACCGATTGATACAAACGGATCGCTTGTTCAAGTCTCTCTCCTGCCATATCAACCGAACCGGTTCGCGTCGCAGCAATCCCCAATTGAAGATTGATTTGAGCAAGAACTAACCTGTCCCCATCGTCCCCACCATTTTTTTTAACTGTTTCCTCGGCTTCAAGCAATAACGATATACCCTTTTGGCTTTGTCCCATGCGTACGACTAATGCGCCGAGGTCGGCCAACAAGCGACCTTGCTTGTCTGCGTTTCCCAGCTTGCCAAGATTGCTCCGGCAACGATCGAAATAGACTTGAGCGCGCAGGAAATCTCCGGACTCGCTGGCAGCATTGGCCATATCCTGCAGAAGAGCCATAACAGTCGATTCCGCTTTCAAGTGCTTATATATATCCAATGCTTCTTGAGCGAGTACCCATCCCCGGGAGTATTCACCCCGTTGCCAATAAATGTTCGCAGCGGATCTTAAGGAATCAGCATAAATATGATTAAACCCTTTCTTTTTACTTGCAATAATGACTGGGCGAAGAATTTTTAGTGCCTGATCCAGGCGACCATTTATCATAAGGATATCTTGGGCAAATTCAATGCGTACATGGAGTTGTTCCGAATCATTTTCGGATTCCGATTCAAGATATTTTAGATACAACCGTGTGGCCAGATCCAACGCATATCTCTGTACAGCTTGCCTCCCTGCAGACAGATAATACTGCTTTGATTTTGCCATCTGATGCGATTTTTCAAGATGCAACGCCATTTCAGCGAACCACATCATTCGATTATGCCCTGGAAGACGTTCAAGTTCCTCTGCTGCACGTTTGTGGATAGCATTCCGCTTTTGGGCTGGAAGTCGCCGGTATGCAGTCCATCGGAATTCTTCATGTACAAATCGAAACGTACCTCGAGATGTCTCATCGATAACCATTTGAAAAATCAACTCCTGTAATCCGATGCGCCATTCCGATTCTTCTATCTGAATCACCCGCGCTAATAGCGAAGGTGATACTTCACGACCCAGGACGGCCAAAACATCCAACACGGAAGATGCCGGCTCTTCGATTCCCGATAGGCGAAGCTTTAACACATCGTGAAGAGATCCCGGCAGTGAAAGCCTGCTGGAAAGTTTCAATGCGTTTCCCGGTTCCTGTACTAACCTCCATCCTGTTCCCTGATGAAGCTGGAGAATGCCTTCATCAACAGCTGTTTTCAGAATTTCGGACAGGAAAAACGGATTGCCTTCCGATTTTTCGAACAAAAGATCAAAAAATTCCGACGAGGCTGTTTTTATCGCCAGCATGTTGCTTATCATCTCGTCAACCTGACCTTGTTCGAAAGGAGCTAATCTTAGTACAGACACATCGGGTTGACGCAACAAATGCCTTAATTTTTCGGTTGTTTCTTCCAGGCGAAAGGCTGCGATTAAAAAAATCTGTACTCGTGACAAGGACTCCGTTCTGAGTAAATAAGAAATAAAATCAATAGTTAACTCGTCTGCTCGATGAAGATCATCAATCATTATAATCAACGGGAAAATGCGTGCAGACTCGAAAAAAAACGTTTTTAAAGCAAAGAAAAGGCGTTCACATCCAGCGTCGTGTGATAACAAGACTGGTTCAGGCCACTTCATTACAGTTAAAACGTGAGTTAACGACTCGAAATAATCAGCTAGAATCCGTGCGTGTTCTCCAACGCAATCAATCCGATCATCAACTTTATGCTCACGGATGTTGTCCACCAAGGTCTCCACCGGACGCTGAAAACCCTGTAATGCTGGCACTTCCGTGCGGTCTCTCTGGAGCGATAACATCGATTCCTGGCATTCTCCTAAAAGCACTGCAAACCCAGCTTTTTTCGCAAATCGCCCCATTTCCATCAATGTTCGCGTTTTACCAATTCCACCCTCTCCAGCAATAAATAGACATCCTCCATAACCGGCTCGCAAAAGCGCTAACTTTGAATCGAAAAGCGTGATTTCATCTTCACGTCCAATAAAACGACTCCGATACAGATGGGGTCTGGAAACAAATGCAGAGGAGTCGCGATCGATGCGTAGCGTATCACCTAGATCAGCGAGTTGGTGGGCGACAAGATCTGCATATCCTGGCTGATCAAAAGGATTTAAAGCAAGAAGGCGGATAATGAGAGCGGTCAATTTTGCCGACAAAGGTTTGTCCGTGAAGTTGGGAAGCTCCAATACTTGGGTTGCTTGTAAAGTCAGCAACTCATCTATGGAGTCTCCTTGAAAAGGAACTCTTCCCGTAATAAACTCGTACAGAATGCAGCCAATAGAATAAAGATCAGCTCGGGCATCAGGTAGATCCCCATGGAGAATTTCAGGAGCCATGTATTCCCATGTTCCGAACTCGAACTGTCCGGAATCCAGTGTTTCTCGGCCTTTTTTACCGGCAAAACGATGAATGACTCCAAAATCCATTAAAACAGGAAAACCTTGATCCGTCAGGAAAATGTTATCTGGTTTCACGTCCATATGCACAATGCCGTTGCTGTGAAGATAGGCAAGAGAACGGCAAATCTGGCGAATAATATGAAGAAAAGACTCCAATGATTCGATCTGAGCCATTGTCTGTCGAAGCGTATCACCACGAAGTAACTCCATAGCGATCCAAGGAATTCCACCCATGTCTCCGACATCGAAGACTCTTACGATCCCGGGATGTTTTATGTGAGTTAAAATTTGGATTTCACGACGCAGCCCCGCGGCGTGAATTCTGCTAATTCGTGTCAATGTCTTAACAGCAACCAAATCTCCAGTTTGAGTGTGACGCCCTTTATAAACAATGGCCATCCCACCCCTACCCACAATTCCCTCAATACGGTATGGACCAATCAGCGAAACCAATGGTTTGGTGTTTGTTTTTTTTGCTCACGCACACACGCTACAACCTGTCCCCAATATTTTCAATCCGGCTCGTCTCTAATCCGGTCGCCTTTCCTTTTCCTGGTGTTGTTGATTTTGCTCTACACCGCTGATGCGGATTTTTCTCTCAACAAGAGATTGCAAATGATCAACCTGTCCCCTCATGGCCAAGTCCATTTCCATGTCAGAAAGCCGGGCTAAACAACTGATCGCCTGTTCGGATTTATCACAGGAATAAAACAACATAGCCAGATTTAGTATCGCTTCCGGTCTGTTAGGATACATATTCTCTGCTTTTTCCAACCATGCCACCGCTTCGGGCTGGCGGTTGGATTGCGTGCATAAAATCGCCAAGTTTAACATCGCTTCATAATGATTCGGATCAAGCTGTAACGCACGTTTATAAGCCGCTTCCGCCTGCTTGTTCTTGCCCGCTTCCTGCTGGATCGTTCCCCAAAACATCCATGTTGAAAGGGTTTCTGACCGAGTAAGAATGTAGCGAAGGCACTTTTCTGCATCTTTAAGATTTCGGGCCTGATAATACGCGTTTGCAAGATTAAAATAACCAGGAAGATCGTTTCGGGGAACGAGGTCGAGATGGCAAAAGTAAAAAGCAGGAATTAGTGCCAGTCCAATAAGGGACAGGTTCTTGAATTGTTTCATGCGCCAATTCGTGATAGCAGTTTCCAACGTAACTCCTGCAAAAAGACAAATAAACGGCGTCACTGCCATTCGATATCGGGCATGAACGAAAAACAGAATCACCGATACCATCAACAGAAACGAGATCCCAATTGGCAGTATCCTTTCCCTCCAACAATGTCGGCGAAAGAAATGACCTATGACAATTCCAAGAAGTCCCAATGGACCGATCCAGCCAAAATTCGGAAAAGGTAAACGAAGAACCGAATGAAATTCACGATCGAAATGAAAACTGTACTCACTGGGAATTTCCGTTGCATTCCAAAAGAGAGCAATCTTTCGAACCAGTAATCCGGCAAAGCGTGATGGATGATTTCGGATAAACTCGATGGAGCGATCCATCCAGTATTGCGAAGCTTCTGATGCAGACGCTTCATGTCCCAGTGCCTCCGATGCTTTCTTCTGACTATCAATAATCTGCTGGCCGGGAAGATCAGAAACTCCGGGAATCGACATATATGTTCCTGTTGCATCCGGATTGTTTCCTATAAAAAAATTTATGCCGCCATGTGGCGCAACCAGAATAAACTCACCGTTTTGCAACCAATAGTGAATTGTTATTGGTGAAACAATAACGAATGCTGAACATGCAAAAATCAGAGCACGATTAATTCGTCGATATATGTTTGCCTGGGGTTCCGATACGACAATCCATAGTGTGAGCCCAGCCATGACCAGCAAAAAGTTCGGCCGACCCAAAACGAGGAATCCCATCAAAATTCCGATAGGCAGATACAACCATTCCCGGGTAGAATTCCTCGCATAAATCAACAGACACGTCACTGCCAGCATCAGAAACGTGATGAGACTGGTGGCCATCAAGATTCCATCAAAATACACAAGCGGGAGATATACCGCCGTTAGAAACGCGCCGAATCGGGCTGAGATACGGCTGAAGGCGAATAATCCGATGCAATAAACCAGCAAGGGATTAAAGGAACCAAGAACCACTTGAATCAATCGCGGGAAAAACAGGTCTGCTCCGAATACCCGCTGAACTCCTGCAAGGAAAAAAGGATATAATGGATTGAAAAGATAGGTATCGGAAAAAAAACGTCCTTCATTGATTTCCTGTGCTCGTGCCTCAAAAAAAGTGAAATCGAGCAGTGGATAGTTGAATAATGGAGACTGTTGATATTGTACGATCCATACGGTTCGAATCAACAGTGCAGTTAAAAAAATCCATAACAGAATCGTCCGATCCATCTGTTTACGATGTGGTGCGGCTTTGCCGAAATCGAGGATTTCATCTGCACTTGGATCCGTTTTCATCGCGCACTTGAAACTCCTCTAGCAAGGCTAACGTACCTGCTATGAAAAAACCACGAGATGATTCTTTTAACCCGGATGATCAACAGAAACCTCGCCGGAAGAGTTTCCGGCGAGGTATAACAGAAGGAAGGTTCATCAGCTGAATGGTCCCGGTTCGGGACGATCAGTTGTTATTCGTATCCAAAGGTCACCATGGCGACATCTGCGGCCATAATGCTGGTTCCGGGCCACAAGAGCCCCCCCCAGAATCGCAAACCGTTGGCGGATTGAGTTATTCCGGATGGCCACTGGAAACTCAAAATATCTGTGATGAGAGCCGTGTTTTGCTCGAGGGTGCAGGAGTCACAGCTTGCAACCTGTCCCCATGACGGCCAGAAGAAATAACTCCCGTAAACATCCAAAATGATATACCGATCTACGATTGTGTCATATCCCGGATTGAAACATTCGGATTGCAGTAGGAAGCTGTCCCCTGATCTATAAATCGTCTGATTGAGTCGCAATGTCATCATTATTCTATCCGGGGTTGCTGTAGGAGTAACACTGGGATCGGGCGTGCTGGCTTGTGTTGCTGTGGCGGTGGGCGTCATGGTCGGCGTGGTTGCTGTCGGTGATGATGTCGGTGGGGTCGACGTGGGGGTCGACGTGGGGGTCATGGTTGGTGTGGTGGTCCAAGTAGGAGAACCGTGTGTAAACGTGGGTGAAGGAGTGAATGTAGGGAAGGGTGTATTGGTTGGAGCAGGTGTATTTGTCGGGCCCTGAGTATAGGTCGGAAAAGGAGTATTGGTTGGAGCGGGTGTGGGAGATGGTCCCGGTGTGTACGTTGGGAACGGAGTGGATGTTGGCACCGGCGTATTCGTTGGTGCTGGAGTCCAGGTGGGTGGAGGGGTTGGAGTGTTTCCGGGGGAACACGGTTGGGATGAGAAAACGGTCACATCATCGATATTCCAGCCGCAATAACGCCAGCCGCTGTCCGTTGATCCCATAACCCATCGAAGATAAACCGTTGCTTGACCGTCTGCGATGGCCGAAATATCAAATTCCTGATAAATCCAACTGTCATCTGCGATCTCGACATCTGGATTCTCCCATACTTCGGTCCAATTCGAACCATTTGTTGATATTCGTAGTGCTGCATGATCATACGCAGATCGCTCAACTCCTAACCACCGCCAAAACCCAAGCGTTGATCCTTCGGCATCACTACAGTTAATTACCCCCGTCGTTAAAAACTGCTCCGACAAATTGTTTGGATAGTCTCCATTCAGATTATACCCATATACTGAGTTACCCGTATGGCCCGATGTGGGATCCGGATTGCCATACTGGCCGCCGCCACCTGTTGGGACGCCCCAAGCCCATTCACCCTGGGTTGTCCATCCCGGATTCGAAGCCATGTCCTGACCGAAAATCGTCACCAGTTCCCACGTTTCGCCGACGTAATTTGTCCCGGCATTGTCATCTATAGCAGTGTTTTGCGCCGAATCAGTGGAAACCACATAAAAAACGTATTCCGTACAGGGATCCAGGCCGGATAGGATAACTTCATGATGAAGGAATGAGTTGATATCCGTTACCTGTTGCGTCGGCATTCCAATACCAAAAAACACCGTGGAAGTGGAGGGTTCATCTGTATCCCATTCGATGACGAGCTGATCAAATGCTGCGCCAGTCACCGCAACGTTTCCAATGACCGGAGCGATGCAGTCCGCGGAAGCATGAACGGTTTTAGGCACATTCACGCCACCGTGGCCATCATCTGCATCCACATACGTCACCGTAATGGCCTCTCCGTGAACCAACTCTAAAATGCCGTTACCAGGTTGAATCGAATCAAGGGACAGGTTCATTGAAGCCGAGAAAACAGAAGAGTTTATCGCCGTTTCCGGAAGAATCAACGTTTCTGAATCAATACCAGATGATGTGGTTAATGTGACGACGGCAGAATCAATTGCTGCCGGATTCAGGTTCACATCCAAGTCGCGGACCGTTGCCCCTATCAGCATCGTCGGACCATACTGCGCATGATCAATAGACAATACGCCATCACTTCCGATAGCCAGGGTTAAACCTAAATCCGGATTTCCCCATAAATTCCATTCCGCCATCTCGTATTTGGTGTCATCCCACCCGCCATTAATGTAGTTGTTCCTCATGCTGATCTGATGGGATTCTCCCTGGCTGTAATCAGCCGAAGTCACATGAGTAGCAAAAAAATAATCCAGAGACTGACTCGATCCGTCATTCGGTTGCGACCATCCAGGACATCCCAAAGCAACCTTGGTTGCTCCAACAAATCCAACAGCACCCTGCTGCAGCATAGCAGCTCCAATATTGGTATAATCTGTATCACTATTGGAACAGGCATCGGCGAAGATAATGGCGGGAAAAGAATCATTCAAACTGGAACAATCATCGCTTTCGATGAATGCCGCTGATCCATACCCCATGATATGAGCTGACGTCGGAGAACCATGACCAGCCCAATCAACAAAGCAATAGGATCCGGATGGCCATTCGTTCATGACGTTGGTGTGGGTTAATTCGTCATCACAAGGATATGAGGAGTAAACAGTGCTGTTCTGTTCATACATTCGATATTGATACCAGTCCGACATATGTGGCTGAGCGGCAATTGCTTCCATCAGAACGGCATTGTCAGTATCTTCCCAGAAGAAGCCCCCCAAGAATAAAATACTTGATTTAAACCCCGGATCATCGTTCAATTCAAAAGCAGCACTTTTCTGACAAATCGACAGGACCGTATTATAGTTACTCCATGGAATCCGCCCGACATTTACCTCATTATAAAAGTCGGCACTGTCACTGCTATCCCACCACTGACCGTTGTTGTTGCTGTCCCATGCCGCATTGTCCGGTGCAGACAATTCAGCGAAGTAGAAATCCGTTAACGGATTCCCATATCCCAAATCCTGTGCGACTTCCCGCATCGGAACATCGGTATGATGACCAACCAGACAGACATCCGTAATTCCCCATTGTGAAGCAGGATATTTTTCCCTGAGAAAGGTGCGCATTTTTTCGGCAAGATCTCGTCCGGAATACTGCGAGTTGATCCATTCCGTCGTGGCGATATATGTTGTACGCCCTTTGGCAATCTCTATATCGATCAACGGCTGAACGGCATTGACAAGCGCAGACGTCGTGATCACAACAAACTCATGCTCTCCTCGATTAATCGGTTCCCCAGGATACCATCGTTGGCTTTCGTCATAGTTAGATATAAACGATCGGGCAATTGCTTCTACTTCCGGGCAATCGGCAGTTCCGAGATCGTTTTCAGTACAACCTGTCCCTCTGATTTGCTCGCTTTCAAGGGTGTATATGACCTCAACTGTTAACTCGGGGTACATCATCAGTATTCCCTGTGAGGGACAGTATTCAAACGGCGTTACGGAAAGATCCACCAGATTGTACCGGCGGAAGGCTGCGGAGCGAACATACTCCACCAAAGCATCCGGGAACGTCTTTCCTGATTCATAATAACGCTGATAATTTTCATCAAATTCCTGCTGGTGCACATGAAGAATGCCTTCTGCGCGATCGGATAGAAGGCGTGGCGGTTTTCGCGGAGCGATCCGCCAGGATCCCTCGATAACAACCGGGTCACCTTTTTCAATACGAAGCGACTGAAATTGCGCACCCGGAGGCAGTGCAATCGGCAGGATTCGTGAAGGTAAAGTCGGTGCTCCAAGCGGGAACGTACAGCCATACCCATCCATCAGTATCCGCTGATCCTGATCACCGGTTGATTCTATCTGAATTGGTCCAATAGGAATTGACACCGTGACGTGTGCTGCGAACACCGACACACTCACGCAGACATATGCTGCAACCGCGATGATAAAAGCTACTTGTTTTTTCATTTTATCCCCCCATCGTTCTTCCATGCTCATCGATTCAACTCAATGCTTTGGGAGAATGCAAAAAAAGGGCCAAACCCTGTATTTATTCGATTGTGCCGTCGGCGCCTGAGAAGTAGACGATACCCCAGTCATCTGTTGAGGGACCGTTGTTTCTACCCAGTATCCGGGCATCTCCTAACACCCACCACCGGTTATAAGATTTTTTATACTCTGGAAGATGCTTCAACGATCCCCGCGAAATCGCCACTGGAGAATCCGTCGAAATCAACTCAACCTTGATTTCCCGGGCATGGGAGGCGATGCTGCGTACGGGAATCTGAAGCCACGTGGGTGATTGCCAAGGATCACTTACATCGACAGAAAAAAGCGTGTTTCCTGTTTCAGAACAGACAGGTTGATTATTGATAGACACTCTGAAATCCGCAGACCCAGGCGCTAACAGCCGGACATCGATCAAAACCTGATCATGATTTACTGTAATCGGTTTCCCTCTGCCATCCCGTTGAATGATTCGAGAAATCGAATCACCGGCTGCCAACGGAACCCACTCGACACGTCTGATGTCATTCAAAAAGCCAAAAACAGCGATACCAGCAACCACGACGAAGCCGACCCCCCCCTTTTTTATCCCTCGCCAATCGGATAACGTGTCAGTTAAAACAAGTCGGGAACCCAATATATATATCACTGGTAACATGACGACAGCATACCGCTGGTGAGCGTAGGTCAAGGCATGCAAGCCCGAAATTCCAATCACTGCCAACGACAATGGAAAAACACGTCGCGTAGTAATCCCCGCTAACGCTCCCGATGCACCTGCAATCACCGTGATCCAATAGAACCAATAATACACTCTCAACCACACCGGAGGGTTGTCCGGCATCCAAGGAAACCGGAATCCGATCACCGGCCTGAGCCATAATCTTCTGAGTTTGACCGTTATCAACCGAAGCGTGTGCCAGGGTAACGTACGCTGCACCTGTTCCCAACCTTCCCTCAGAGAGGGCGTCACGTGTTCGTTCCCTTCCGTGATCCACCAACCATCCGTTTCCAAATCATACCCTGCGTACAATGCAACACCAGAACGTGACGACCACAAAGCATCTGATTCCGGTAACATTTTCATTGCCGCTTTGCCTGCGATTGTCACAACAAGCATGACCAGCAGAAGCATGATCAACGGGCGATTGTGGCTCAGCCAGAAAGAAAGACTTCGAAACCTGGTTTGCCCCCAAAACCCCGCCTCTCGGCATCTTGACGCACCGTCCCGGGTTCGATTGGAAACGCTCTCAAACACTCCTGCAACGAGAATGATCATCGGCCAAATTGCAAAAGCCGGACGGGTTAAATACGCTATAGAAGAAAACAGACCGCATAAGAGCCATTGGTTTCGATAAAAAAAAAGCAACGACGTCAAAAGGATACATGTGCCCACCGTTTCCGTCATAATCATTCGGCACATAGAAGCACTCGGAATCGACACAGCAAAAAGAATCGCTGAGACGAAACCGATCGTCTTTCCGAAACGATTCCCAATAGAAACAATCAGCAGTGCCGATACACAATCAATGAGGATGTTCAAGATTACTGATGCGATAATTGATGCGCCACCGAATATTTTATAAACCAGAGCGAGAAGAAGAGGATAAACCGGTCGGCGATCCCGAAGAACCATGCCCAGGATATCTGCTTGTCGCAGCGGTTCTCCACCTAACCATCCAGCCAGTTGATCCGCTGCAGTAAAGTACAACGCAGCATCATCCCGAGGTTCAGGAATTCCTCCCCACACACATACAGCTACCCGAAACCCAACGCACACAACCAATAGAGCCGGAATACACCATCGATGGACCACCCCTCTATTGGCTTTTCCCGAATACCTGTGGTCTTCCTGATCCATCATCGAATCGCATCAACCGGCGCAGATGCATCATGGGTTTCAAAAGGCAATGCGACGATACCGTTGGCCGGCGTTCCAACGCATACATGTGTCGCGCCCGGAGGAGCGTGAATCGACCAGGAATCGAAAGGTAATGTAACTAAAATTTCCCAAGAGAATTCCGATAAGGCTCTCCAGTAAACACTGTGATCTCCTAACAGAACAAAGACCTGTCCCTCAATACGCCCCGCACCGTTTTTCTGACCATTTTTCTCACCGTCGCCCCCGGAGCGGCTCCCATCGGCAAACGGCTCACCGATATCTTCGGCTCGGCTTTTATTTTGAAAGGGTGTGTTTTCACGGAGACAGATATCCAGGCAAGAACCATCCGGCAGATTTCCGGTCGCCTGCGTGAATCGGCACCCATTGTCATACGAGGCCATTACACCTGAACTCGTCGCCAGGTAAATCTGCGCTCCATCCCGAGTACCCGTAATCCGGCTGATTCGAGCCACCTCCGCAGGCAATGCGGCTCGTTCCCATTTTGCCTGCCCTGGCTCCAATCGAAACAACGCGCCCTCGGCACCCGCCATCAGCAAACCCGTAACCGGACATTTCCAGATGCAGTTGACGTTGATTTCCGAGGTTCCATAATACAGGACTTCATGCCCGGTTTCTGTATTGACCTGATAAATCCCATCAAAGCCACCCACTAAAAGCGTGACACCATCATGCTCGAGATACATCGTCTTGATCGTTTTTCCTTTTAAAAACCAGCGCCGATCATCGGTTTCCAGATGATAAACCGGATCCAATGCCATCCGGAATACACCATTGGACGTCGCTGCAAACAAATAGCGATCGGTCGAAATCAAGGAACGGATATTGATCCCATTGCAATCCAGTGGAACACGCGACCACGAACGATTAAAATAACGCCACAATCCGTTGTGAGCGTGCTGGTACACTAACCCGGTCCACAGGACGGATTCCAACGATCCGGTCATTGCTCCTGGCGACGAAGCATCCAGACCGGAATTCATGCTTTCCGTTTCGGGAGGATCGAACCGGTATCGCATCACTCCGCTTCCCTCCGTCGCGATATAAAGAAGTCCATGCTCATCTTTCGTGATGTCATGCACAACAACCTCGGGTATTATCTGCATCCAAGCATCTGCAGCATCCCTGAACAGATGCAGGCCGTTCTCCGTTCCCGCAAGGACATCTCCGTGGCTGTTCCTCCCGGCATGCGCCAGGCAATGAATGCGTTTGCCCTTTAATCCAATGCGCTTCTTAACCCAGGAGACCGATTCACTGTCCCTGCGATAGGCGTGCCCGCATGTTCCCGCCCATAACCTGTCCCCCGTATCAAAGAACAGTGTAAAGACATCACTGTCCGGTGCCATGCCGCTATGCACAGGGATCCAGGTTCGACCGAAATCCCGTGTCTTAAAGGGGCGTTGCCACGATCCGGCATAGAGCAGATCGGGATCATTCGGATCGATGGCCAGTGATTCGATTTCCGTATTCGGAAGTTGCATCTCAGCGGATTTCCAGCTCCGGCCGCCGTTGAAACTATAATGTAAGCGCTCATTGGTTCCGACGAAGATTCTCGGAGGATCTTCCTCTGAAAGGGCCAGCGATCGGATTGGGAGTTCCGGCATGAGAATATCGGGAGTGAAAACACCGCTGCGGAGTTGGTCTACGGAGGTGCGGATCAATAATCCCCGTCGGAGATCACGAAACACGAAGTAGACTGTATCGGTCGTTGGATGGAAGGTTATCTGTTCCACCGTCATCCCGCGGGTCAGGCTTGCCGGCGTGATGTCTTTCCAGAACTCGCCGTAATGTGTGCTCACATACAGTCGGCCATTGAATCCGCCGGCCAGGAGAATCCCATCGCGACAATACTCGATCGATTTGAAACTGCCCCCTGGCGGTCCCAGGAGCGAATACTCAATTGCCCCGGCTGCCGGAGCAGCCAGGGCAATGATGACACATATCAGAAACGATGCCGCCTTGAAGGCCATAGGATCGGAATAAAACCTTATTCCACCGGCATCTCGACCATCATGATGACTTCAACGCGACGATTAATAATTCGACCGTCCATTGTCGCGTTGTCAACCATGGGTTCGGTTTCCCCCATACTCTTCACATCGAACCGAGCCGCTTCAATGCTATGACGATCGACCAAGTATTTTTTCACGTTCTCGGCTCGCTTTAAACCGATTTTCATGTTGGCTTCTTCTGAACCGCTGGAGTCCGTATGTCCAACAAGCTCCACTGTTACGCCTGGATACTCCTGGATTTTCACAGCGATGTCGTCGAGAATGGCCTTGGCCACGTTATCCACCCGGGTCCCCTGCTTGAAGGGAACTACCGGCAGATCGAGCTTGACGATTTCCGTCCGAGGGCGGAACGCTTCAACTTTGATGACCACGCCACACTGGTTCGTGTAACCGCCGGCGTTCTGAACCTGAACATTCACTGTGTATGTCCCGGGATCGCATTCATCGGCATAAAAGATCGCTTCGTTTCCATTGGGCTCCAGCCGGCAGCCGGAGGATGTCCAATCATAGGTCAAATCTCCACCCAGCGGATCGGTGACATCCACGCGGATTCGGGTAAACTCACCCTGTATAACGGTCAGGTCTTCAGCGCTGCACACGACTTCCGGCACCGGAGGTGGTGTCGGAATCGGTGTGGGTGTGGGTTCGATTCGGTTGCTGGGAGAGAAACCGACCTGGACAAAACCACCCACCGGGCAGCTGTAATCTTCCATGTTAAACGAGTAACGCATCCCACCGCCGAATGTGCCGCCGTACGAGCAATGATAGCGGAAGCCAGCTGTCAGATCCATGGGATCATTCGGTTCGATGTCAGAATAGGATGTTTCACCGGTGAATTCGGCGATGAACTGCCACTTTTCACTGATATCCGATTCGAAACCGATTCCCCATAGAAACTGATCATCGAAGTCAACATCGTCGGGTTCACCGACCATCCGGTACCCCAGGTTGACATGCAGTCGGCTGGAAGCAAATGTACGCGTCAGCAACAGGCTTAATCCGTAATCTTCTTCGCCGGTTCCCAGGCCGTCTTCTTCATCGGCGGTAGCGATTTTTCCCTGGAGCAGGGCTCCGAAGGCCCAGTCTTCACTATCGTAAATCCTGGCTTTTAAATTGACGAATACGTCGCCGAAACCATCAGAATCATCGAGATATGGACTGCGGCGGATATCCAGATAGTTCGGACTTACGGAGACTTCGAGGAAATCCGTGATACCCAAGGCGATCGGGAACAGATAGTACGTGTAATCCAACGACACATACTCCGATCCATACATAGCATCCCATTCACGATCGATGTTCGCAAAGTAGAGACTCCATGCATATTCCATCGACTCCAGATTGCGAGCGCTGTATACACTGAATGTTCCCGTGGGACCCATCCAGGTCGTATCCAGCGCCAATGCGCCCGGAATGACTGCTAACATTAAAATTCCCAACACACAATTTCGAAACATAACAAACCTCCTTCTCACTCATCGCTCATCGGCTGAGTTATATTAAAGTGGAATTCTAAGATCAAATCGATGTTTTGGCAAGACCCTTTGTTTCAACGGTGCTGACCGTCAGGATTTTCAGAAAATTCGTGGGTTCTTTTGCCGGCAGTGGATGTCCACCAACCATCACCACCTGCTGCCCGGGTTGAGCAAGTCCCCGCTCGGCGGCCAACAAGGATATTTTTTTCTCCAAAATGTCGAGAAGAGGATCAAACGGAATCAACATCGGACGCACTCCCCACACAAGTGCCATTTGTCGATACACAGCGGAATCCGGGGTCAGAGCAATAATCGGGATGTCCGGGCGCTCGCGGGAGATCAGACGGGCTGTCAACCCGCTCTGCGTAAAAACAACGATGGCCCGGATAAAATCAGCTCGTGACAGCGCACAGGCGGCTTCTGCAATGGCAGTACTGCTTTCCAGGCTAGCCAGGGATGTGGAAGGGACAGGTTGTCGTGAAATTGAAAACAGACTGCCTTGAGGATCGACCCGGCTGTGAAGAGGAATGTGGGATTCGGCCAGTGGAGCGATTCGCGCCAACATCTGAACCGCTTCCAGCGGATAGCAACCCGTCGCAGTTTCTCCGCTCAACATGACAGCATCGGTACCGTCAATAATGGCATTGGCGACATCACTGACTTCAGCCCGAGTCGGTCGTGGGTTCCGGATCATGGAATCGAGCATCTGGGTTGCGGTGATCACAGGTTTGCCTGCGCTGTTGGCGATGGCGATCAATTGCTTTTGGACGATCGGAACGCGTTCGGCTGAAATTTCGACACCCAGATCCCCTCGCGCCACCATGATGCCGTCCGCTGCCGAAACGATATCCCGGAACGCCGCCAAGGCTTCTGGCCGTTCGATTTTTGCGATGATCCAGGGCGCTTTCCCTTGGGCCGCCGCCATGGCCCGGGCTTCTATGATGCAATCCGGAGACCGAACAAAAGAAATCGCCACGAAATCGACTCCGGCATTCACGCCGAAGGCCAGATCGAGCATGTCTTTTTCAGTCAGGGATGGCGCCGTCAAAGGGACTCCCGGAAGATTGATACCCTGTCGCTGGCTCAGTATACCACCGACACGAACCGTGCAATGAATATCAGACCCTTGGATTTCCTCCACTTTCAACTCGATCAAGCCATCGGAAACTAACAACCTGTCCCCTTTTTTAACGTCTCCCGGAAGGGCGGAATACGATGTGCCGACACAGCGATCCGAGCCGATGACCTCCCGTGTGGTGATGGTGAATGGATGACCGGGTAACAACCTGACCGGCTCCCCGTTCGCCAACGGACCCGTCCGGATCTTGGGTCCCTGTAGATCCATCATAATCGCCACCGGTTCTCCAAGGTCTCTCTCCGCAGACCGGATCCTGCCAATATACTCTTGGTGCATTTCCTGTGAGCCGTGCGAAAAATTCAACCGGAATACCGTGACTCCCGCATTGATCATGCGACGGATCATTTCCGGTGAATCACACGCGGGACCCAGCGTAGCGACAATTTTTGTCCGACACATCATGCGATCTCCTCACTAAAAATACATGCCTGGAATCCAAACCCACCATAAAGAAACCGCTGCAACCATCCACATAACAACCTGTCCCCCTATGGCAACCACCCGATGCCACTGCTGCGGCACCAGATAGCTCCATCCAGCGGCGACTCCAATTCCAAAAACCGGCCATGCGGCAAAGAGATAACGGCCCTGGGATAAATGCCCACGAATGCCATATTGACCGGCTCCCGCCCACATCATGCCCCCGATGAAAATCCATAGAAGCGCAACGTGCCACGGATCCCGCAACACCATCGGTCTTCGCCAGCGGATCAGGGCTCCAAGCCAACCGAGCCCGGCGCCGCATGCGATGAAGCCATACAGGCCATAGATCCATACAGGGCCATCCTGTGATAACCAACCGTAGAAAAGGATCGTTCCACGCCAGAAAAACGAGGCGAATTCAAGCCACCATGACGGATTGGAAGCGACGGGAGACGGTTCCACGGCCAGTTGATAGAACGTTGTGACCAAGCGGATCACTGCCGACCGGACGACTAACGGGTGAGTGATCAGCAGAAAGACCGTACAACCCGCGGAAATCCCACCGATCAGCAACCCAACCCCAGCATTCATCCACCGCCCTGAAGGCTCCTGATGGCGTCCCCTTGACCCCCGGCGGTGCCCGACGAGCATTGCCACAGCAGCCCCCGGAACCAGTGCCAATGCGGCACGGTGCGTGAGCAAGGTCAGCAGCAGGGCGGCGGCCAGGAGAAGATATCCGCGGTTCCGTCGGCTGGGAACGAGCAGCCAGAATGAGGCCAATGTTATCATTCCACCACTGACCCATGCGAGGTTCGATGGATTCAACGCGCCAGACATGTATACATATTGCGGCACAGCCACTGCCGACACCACCGCACTCTGCCAGAACGGATCCCGAAAAACCTCCCGGGCAATCCGGCACTGGATCGCCACCGCCACGCCGGCAATGGCGACGCTGAGAAGACGCAACAGGAATAAGGCATTCAGAATCGATGCGACGTTAAACAACGCAAGCAAGCGATGCGCAATCAGATAAAACGTCGTCGGCTTGGCAAATTGCGTCGGAATGACCCGCAGCATCGGCGCTTGATAAAACGTGTGTGGAATATGTTCCGGCATTTCCGCACCGGCACGCTGCCAAAACAGATGCCGGTCCATCTCCAACAGAATTTGTTTTTCAAGCGCTTCTCGCCGCAGCGGATCCTGCGATTCCATGCACCCGGCCAAATAGGTCGACTCGTCCGGAAACATAAACGGTGGTGTCCACATCGCAAACGAAAGGGCCGTCACCATAAATACCAGCCACACCCAAACCAGATGCGAACACTGGTTGTCAAAATCCTGCATCGAATCCGCCGTCCTTCCACCCGGTCCATTCTTCACGGAAATACTCAAACAGAATTTTCGTCGGTGAAATACTCCATCTACTCGCAGGCCCCGACTCAAACCGCGCGGCCGGAATATGCGACAGATGCCGGTCCGGCGACCAGGCGAGAGCTGCATGCTCAATCCGATTCACCACGGCCAGATCGGGCATCATTTTGCGGACGGTTTCCACGATGTGCAGCGCTTGTTCCGGGTCGTTTTCCCGCACCAAGGCCAATTCGGCCAGTCGGAGATGGCAGAATACTTCACCGGGATCGCGGGCCAACCCGTCCCGGTACATGCGATGAGCGGTATCAATCCATCCAACGGCTCGCCACGCATCACCCACATCGACATACACAAGACCCAAATACCCGGAAGCGATCATCGCCCGGTGGTAATCGGCATGCGCACCCAGGTAATCGCCTTCCAGTAACCGACTGTGACCCATGGCCAACCATGCGTCATGCCGTCCCGGCATCACCTGGATCGCTTCCGCCCAATCGGCACGCGCCCGCATAACCTGTCCCTGCTTTTGGAAGCATATTCCCCGGTTCAGCAACACGAAATAATCCGGCTGCGTATCACCGGATCGTTCATTGTGGAGCACAGCGATTCGGTCGAATGCCGATACGGCCTCGCTGAAACGCCCGCTCAGCATGGCACTGATGGCCTGCTTGCGTATCAATTCCAACCGCCACCGGTCAATATCCGGAGAGGGGCTGGACGGCCGCTGATCCAGAGCCTGATTGGCGGATGTATACGCATGAAGCGCTTCGAATATCACTGCACAGGTGGTGCTGGAAATAATTTGGGCCGGTCGGCAAAACGGCTGTGCAAAGCCGATGACGACGATTATGATCAGCCACGGGACCGCAAAACCAAACCACGGATTATTCCATTCATGACGGCGCATTAGGACCGTCCTCCAAACCAACGCCGAACCATACCACCGAAAACGATTGCCCAGCATCCGGCCAGAATCACCGGCAGCGATGGATGATTCCATGGCGGCGGTCGCTCCGCTTGCCAGCGGGTTTTCAGCATGCGCAACACATCCAATCCGCGAACCCGGCACAGGATTTTAAACGTCAGATCACCGGGTTGCGGCACACCGTCAATGGTCAAACCCCCATCGGGAAAACGCTCATGCATGTTGCGCCAGAACGTGATCTGCGTTGTTTCCGGCAGGCGTTCGCCCCGGAGTCGGAGGATACAGGGAGTACCTGGTGGTTGTTGAAAAGGCTCAAAACAAAAGGTTTTCCATCGATTATCTCGAATAGAGGAAAGATCGATAACCAGGGGAGCGGGACCGACGGATCCAACAACCTGTCCCTTTGCCCGACGGCGGAATGTTCCAAGACGAAGCGCAACCGCCGACACCGGCCGATCAGGAAAAAGAAAGGTCTGAACCCATTCCGAATCGCGGGTCAGCGACGGCCCGGGCGAAGAATAGTTCGGCTGCGCGGCAGTCGGCACCAGGACCCCGTATAGCGGGATGAACAGAACGGGGAGCAGACCCAACACGCAGAAAAGGCACAACCGGATCCATGGCCAAACGTATTGCTTCACGTGATTCGACGGCATCGTTGGTATCCTCTCCGCGCGCCGGTCCGGGTCACAGCAAAACGCTCCGGCTATCGGCTGAAAAGATCAAGAAACATTATTTTAAGGGGAAAATTGAAAAATGAAAGGTGAAATCCTAGTGTATACGTGCCGCATTTCATCCAAACGGCTGGAAGGAGCGACCGCGTGAAAGGCATGACATTCGATCAGACTGAACGATACCGGGGCGCCGGATTAATCCTGGATACATTTTTCAGGCAACCGGAGCGGCACCTCCGGCGAGTTTTAGATGTGGGTGGATATTTCCATACTCTGCATGGCGAAGAGCTGTTGCCTCTGCAGAAGATGTTTCCCGGCTTGGATAGTATCGTGGCGGACATTACCCCCTGCTCGCTCCCCGGGTATCACCGACTGACACCCGGAAAACCGCTTCCCTTTGACAACCAGGAATTTGCTGTGACCATATGCATGGATGTATTGGAGCATGTTCCGCAGGATCAACGCGAGTCTTTTCTC
>JAFGMN010000147.1 GCA_016927515.1 candidate division CSSED10-310 bacterium
AGTATCGAAGGTGTCGGTCCGCTTCGTGCCAACCTTGCCCCGATCGATCCCCAAAAAACATATCAATGGGCTCCCGGTAAAGCCCAGACTGCCTGGCTTGGGAACAGTCTGAGCGAAAGGCTCTGTACTGTGTTGGAACGACGCCTGATGGATGCGGATCGTACCGGTACATCCCAACTGCCTTTACTTTCGGAATTGGAAGTTCATTCGCTGGACATAGCCGCTTTTATGGTCGGTGATGTCGACGACAAACTACTCGAGGATTTACTGTTTGCATGCAACTGGATTCAGTTCCATAAATCCGGTGCAATCAGGATTCGGCAGGATGTCCGGAATCAATGGAAAAAACCGCTCCGTCATTATGTTTTACCAAGAGCATGGGCGCTGCTGTCCCTCGTCTTCACTCCATTTCCTCTATCTTTCAACAATTCCGTCAAGACGGTTCGTCCGGACCCTGTTACACTCAGCCTGTTGCGCGCAAACCGGATAGGAGAGGCCTGTGCGGTGGCCCAACGTCGACTGTTCGCTGCTGGATACAAACCATTTCGTTTCCGGATACCGGATCATGGCGACGGGATGCGCCTGGCGGCGGCCCTGTTGTTTCCCGTGCGTGATCGTGTACGCATCGCATCCATGCTGCTGGATCGCGATAATGATAAAGAAATTTAAAACAAATCAGTGAGGAGGAATTTCATGTCTGAAGAGATGTTGTTAAAAAAAACTTCCAGAGTTTTGATTCAGGCGGACCTGGAACCGGTGCAGGGATCCCGTTTCCAGCCAACCGGTTTCCCGGACCTCGGCGCCGGTGTTTTTGAACGACCGGATGGCACGCGTATGATCCTGGTGGAATCAGCCCAGTCGATGGCCAATCGACTGGAGAAAGTCTGTCTGGATGGCGATGGTCCCGAGATTGAAGAGAATCTTAAAGGTCTGCCATATGTAATTGTTCAGTTACATGGCGACGTAAAAAGGGATAAAGAAGAAGAAGTGCTGCATATCGATACCTGGACAAGTTCCCTGGTGGAGGCGCACCGACTCAACTCTCCGTTTATTATCACCTGTCCCGAATTCTCAAAACCATTCGTTCAGAAAATGGAATATGCCGCCGGTAAACTGCTGGACTGGCATAAGATAGCAAGTGCCATTTTCGCGTACGATCCCAATAGCCTGATCCATGGAATTTTCTTCGCCAATCTCGGCGATGGTCGGGTAAGACTCCCACGCGCCCTGAGTGCATTCATCGAGGCGGAGGGTATTCGTGAGGCTGTCTCCGGGGGGGTAAAGAACAATGCCTTCGATCCGACCGGAAAGATCAGGGTGAGTGGGCTTGAAAAGGATGTTTACGGGAACGTTCCGTATCACCGAACAGAATATACCGCGCAAAGGATTACCGCCTATTTCAACCTCGATATCGGTTTGTTTCGAGGATATCATTTGAAAACCCCGGCATACGATCTTCTGATCGCACTCTCCTTTTACAAGATACGAAAGTTTCTGGAAGGTGGTCTGCGCCTACGAACCGCCTGCGATTTTAAGGTAAAAGGCGATGTCCGAGTGATCGAACCATCCGGATACTCACTGCCGGATACCGATCAGCTAACAAGGCAGTTGAGGAATGCGATCGATGCATGTGCCGCGGGAGAACTGTTTGCTGATCCGCCGGTTACGAGACTTGAAACCAAGGTTGTCAGGAAAGCCTGAGCGCAATTTCAAGATCATGATTGCAGTAAAATTACAATTTTTAACCGGCAGGTTCCATGCAACACCCTGGGGAAGGCATGTCAATGAAGGTGTGTGTGAATGGCCTCCGTCACCATATCGTCTTTTGCGGGCTTTGATCGATTGCTGGAAACGAAAACGACCTGAATGGCCAAGGGAAAAAGTGGAGCCGCTCCTGATCGCACTGTCAAATCAGCCACCTGTTATGCATCTCCCAGGTTCCGGAAGCAATCACACCCGTACCTACCTTCACAAAAATACAAGCAGGAACAGTGACAAGGCACTCATTCTTGATGCCTTCCGGTCATTTAACCCGGAAGATGCCGTTTGGCTGGTCTGGCGGAATTCGGATCTCAGCCGGGAGCAGGAACAACACCTGGATGAACTCCTCACTCTCATGAATTTCCTCGGCCGCTCGGAATCCTGGGTGGACGCATGCCTGGTTCGGGATCCGGTGCTGCCAGCTTTGAACTGCCTGCCGCAGGAAACTGCTCCGGAGTTTACCGTGATTGAGGAAGGTGTTGATGTGGCTTGTCCGCTGCCACCTCATCGATATGCTCCGGAACCGGAGGAACCGGTCTCGCGCCGAAAGGCGACAAGCATACCTGCTGAATGGCTCGATGCCCTGTGCTGGAGTTCTCAGGATGTCATCAAAGCGAAACGGAGTAGTCCACCTGCATTTAGCTGGGTTAGATATCTATTGTTTCAGGAGGACAAGATGGAATCCATCCGGAAGGACGCGGGAAGTGTGCCGGGATGGCAGGGTGTTCGATATGCTTTGGATTCAACCGTTCTTCCGCGACTGACCGAGTCTGTCCGCGTTGCCGAACGGGTGCGGATTAAATTGATGGGAATAAATCGGAGATTGATGGGTGGGGATCTGTCGGCGGTTTCCTCTTATTTCAGTGGAAAGAATCAGGATGGCTCCCCGTTGGAGGGGCATCGTCATATCTATATTCTGCCCGAAGATCGTGATTTCGACGGTCGGCTCGACCATATCACGGTTTTCTGCCGTCAACCGCTGCCGGTTCAGGAATGCCTGTCCCTGGATCGCCTGGACCGATTGTGGCAGCGGCAGGGACGACCCGATATACACTGTATTCCCATCCTGTGGGGAACACGTCAGGAACTATTTCCACCTGTCCGGCAATATCAAAGTATTACACCATTTGTGCCCAACCGTCACCATCGCCATGGTCGGGGATCGTTTGATCAATGGCTGCATAAAGAAGTCCTGCTTGAGCTTGCCTATCACGACCTGCCGGCTCCCGAACGAATCGAAAATATGCGATACTGCGTTCGACAGGGACGTCAGATTTACTGGTTGCAATTCCATCGTACACGGGGGGAAGACCCTATCCGCTCGGGATTTGGATTCCGGCTTTCATTTCGGGAACCGGTAGCGGGTCCGATCGCAATCGGATATGGCGCACATTTCGGGTTGGGAAGATTCGAAGCGGTGCCAGGGTAAGGAGGTGATCCGTGAGCTACGAACCAGATGGAAACGAAATCGCACAGGTATGTGAACTTATCCCCGTGCGCATGCTCAACGAATATATCTATTGTCCGCGGCTGGCGTATCTGGAGTGGGTGCAGGGTGAGTTTGCGGACAGTGCGGATACGATTCGGGGTCGGTTCACGCATCGCCGGGTGGATCAGCCGACGCTGGCCGAGCGTCTGGGGCCGGTCGGCAATCCGAAGACGCATGTGGTCGATGCTGCGTACCTTTCAGCGACGGTCGCCGGGCTGGTGGCGAAACTGGATCGCGTCGAAATTTCAGGATTGAAGGCGGTTCCCGTCGATTTCAAGAAGGGGTCCAAACCGTCACGCGATATCGGTGTCTGGGATGCCGATCGTGTGCAGCTTTGCGCACAGGGTATCATCCTCGAAGAAAACGGATACACCGTCGATCACGGGATCGCCTACTACGCCGCCAGCCGCAAACGAGTGCCGGTCGAGTTCGATGCCGAACTGCGGAAAATGACAATCGATGCCGCACACGGGATCCGGCGGATGGCGGAGTCGAGAACCATCCCGCCCCCGCTCGAAGACAGCCCGAAGTGTCCCGGCTGCTCGCTGGTCGGCATCTGCCTGCCCGATGAAACCGACTATCTGCACCATGACGACGGGGAACCGGTCCCTGAACCAGCGCCCCGCAAAATACTGCCGTCCGCTGACGAATCGCTGCCGCTGTATATTCAGACACAGGGTCTGTCGGTAGGGAAGAGCCACGGCGTGCTGACGGTCAAACAGCACGGCAAAGTAATAAAAGAGATCCCGATCCACGAAATAAGTTCGATCTCTCTCTTCGGCGGTGTGCAGATCTCGACCCAGGCGATGCAGACCCTGTGTTATCGCAACGTTCCGATCTGCTTCTTTTCACATGGTGGTTGGTTCTATGGTGTCACCCGGGGACTCGGCCACAAGAATATCGAACTGCGGATCGCCCAGTATCACGGGGTCGATAATCAGGATATCAGCCTGCGTCTGGCGCGCGCCTGGGTCGCTGACAAAATCCGCAACTCACGAACCCTGCTGCGGCGCAACAGCGCTGATTTTCCTCCCGACCTTGCGCAGGCGATGAATACGGAAGCGAAACGGGCTGAAACCGCGGATTCAAAAGAGGTTCTGCTCGGGATCGAGGGGACCGCAGCCCGCATTTATTTCAGTAATTTCCACCGCATGCTGAAGGCGAGAGACCGGGATGGTCAGTTCGTCTTCGGGTTCGAGCACCGTAACCGGCGCCCGCCGCGTGATCCCGTCAACGCCCTGCTCTCGTTCGCCTATTCGCTGCTCACCAAGACCTGGATGGTGACGGTGCAGAGTGTGGGATTCGATCCCTATCTCGGTTTCTACCACGCCCTCCGCTACGGCCGCCCGGCGCTGGCGCTTGATATGATGGAACCGTTCCGGTCCCTGGTGGCGGATTCCGCCGTCCTCTTCGCCATCAACAACGGGGTGGTCCGGGCAAACGATTTTGTCACCCGCATCAACGCGGTCTCGCTGAAAGAAAACGCACGCAGCAGATTCATCGCAACGTTCGAAAAACGACTCACTCAAACCATCACCCACCCGGTGTTCGGATACAAAATCTCCTACCGCCAACTGTTCGAAGTGCAGGCGCGGCTGCTTGGTCGATACCTGTTCAACGAAATCGATGCCGTCCCCCGGTTTGTGACCCGGTAACGATATGAGAATCTGTTACCTGGTGGCATACGACATCTCCGAGGACAAACGGCTGCGTCGAGTGGCGAAGGTGATGGAGGAATACGGTTCACGTATCCAGTATTCGGTGTTTCGCTGTGAATTAACAAAATTGATGCGGGCAATGCTGGAGGCGGATCTGGAGAAGGAGATTAACCATTCGTGTGATCAGGTATTGTTCATCCGGCTGGGTCCGGTATCGGGTCGCGCAGGAAAACGAATCTATGCCCTGGGCAGACCGTATATCCCGCCGGAGCGGGATACCGTTGTCCTTTGAATATGCTATTTGATAACCAAATATCCTGCGAATACAATGGAAAAGACCGCTCCTGAAGACGATGTTACACTCCCCAGCCCGCCCGTATTCGGTTTCGGTAACAGTTTCGGTGAGCATGGAGAAGAAATGGACGATCATGCGAGAGGTGCAGTGCTGAAGATTTTGCGGGATGCGCTCGCAGACAATGCATCTGATTATCAATGTTTACAAATTTTGGCTCTGTTCGTCTGTCGTCGGCGCTTATTCGAGCATCGATATCTGAAAGGATGTGGCCCCATTGAAGCAAAAATGGCAACGGCGTCTGCTACCGGGTCCGCGCCATTTCCACATCTGAAAGGATGTGGCCCCATTGAAGCTAAACATCGGCATTTGTAATTTTTCCGAGGTATGTCGATTTCCACATCTGAAAGGATGTGGCCCCATTGAAGCGCTAGATAGGCGAATATATATACACTGTCCCACCGCAGATTTCCACATCTGAAAGGATGTGGCCCCATTGAAGCGGTGATATAATTATGGCACCGTGAAAAAGGTTATTATTTCCACATCTGAAAGGATGTGGCCCCATTGAAGCTTATTGTTGATCCGAAGTATTTTGGCAAACAATGGGATTTCCACATCTGAAAGGATGTGGCCCCATTGAAGCAACACCGGCAGTTGACGCGTTCGGGGTTGCGGGCGCAGATTTCCACATCTGAAAGGATGTGGCCCCATTGAAGCGCATTGCGCGTGGACCAGTGGGCCGTTGGGTATTTGATTTCCACATCTGAAAGGATGTGGCCCCATTGAAGCCGTTAGGCGTCACCTCGCCCTTTGTCTCGTAATGCAGGATTTCCACATCTGAAAGGATGTGGCCCCATTGAAGCTTTTTCCTCCGGCCGAAGATCTGCAGAGAAATTGTACGCCTCCTGTGTCCCATGACCGCCCGGCTACAATTTCCACATCTGAAAGGATGTGGCCCCATTGAAGCTCCATGTACCGAGACTCCATTGAGACGTGCTCGGCGATTTCCACATCTGAAAGGATGTGGCCCCATTGAAGCTGCGTTTTTCCGCCTCGGTAACGAAAAATCGCAGAATTTCCACATCTGAAAGGATGTGGCCCCATTGAAGCCCAGCCGTTGCCGCTGCAAACGAGTGGCAGTGGAAGATTTCCACATCTGAAAGGATGTGGCCCCATTGAAGCATGGCGGCGATGGATCGCTCGCAACGCTGCGCGTCAGATTTCCACATCTGAAAGGATGTGGCCCCATTGAAGCCCATGAAATCAAAATATCCTGAGA
>JAFGMN010000148.1 GCA_016927515.1 candidate division CSSED10-310 bacterium
GTGAGCGAGCGTGATGGTATCGGATAGATCACCCCAGCAGCTGGACCCACGGGGGGAGATGCCGATTCTCGCTCACCTGGAAGATATCCGCCGTCGCCTGATACGATGCTTGACGGCCATCATCGTCTGCGCCCTCATCGCCATGTGCTTTTCCGAGGAGTTGTTCCGATGGATCGCCGCTCCACTTATTGCGGCGTTGCCGCATTCTGAAGATCAAATGGTTTTCACAAGTTTACCCGAAGTATTTGTCGTGTATCTTAAAATCGGCCTTTTTGCGGGGTTCATTGCTGCGATGCCGTACGTTCTTTTTCAGATCTGGCAGTTTTTTGTGTTGGGTCTCTACCCAACGGAAAGATCGCGCGTCATCGCTTTTGTCACGGTATCCACGAGTTTTTTTCTCGCCGGTGCCGCATTCTGCTATTACCAGGTGTTTCCGTGGGGATTTCGATTCTTTATCGGATTTTCAAGCGATTCCATTGTTCCCATGATCACGATGAAAGAGTATCTGAAGTTCGCTATTCGGCTGCTTCTGGCATTTGGTTTGATCTTTGAAATGCCTGTCATGTCGGCTTTTCTTGCCATGCTCGGAGTCTTGACGCCGGAATACCTGAAGAAAAAAAGGCATTATGCTATCGTGATTATCTTCACAGTTGCCGCCTTCCTGACTCCGCCCGATGTCGTCACGCAGTTACTGATGGCCGCTCCCATGCTCGTTTTATACGAACTGAGCATTCTGTCAGCGGCACTGTTCCGCAGAACCTAAGCAGAAGGATCGGGTGACGCCGGTCTTACCAAATGAAAATCCAACATGCCTCGATCCAGATCGGCGACAGCAACCCGAATAATCACGCGTTTTCCCGGTTTGAGAATCATACTGCCGTCCGGGTTCGATAATGTATTGCCGACCGGATTGAAACGGTAGAATTCATCAAGGGTAGCGACAGGAATGAATCCATCAATAAACGGTTCATCCAACTCAATGTAAGCGCCATACTCCATGACCTGCGTGACGGTGCCCGGATACTCCTTCCCAATACGGTGCGTCATGAACCGGATCTTCTCAATCTTCTGAGCTTCCCACTCGGCTTCCTGCGCTCGTCGTTCGCATTCGGACAGGTGCTTTGCCCGATCCGTAAGCTGTTCGACACTTCCCGTTGAATACCCGGGGATTTTTAGCGCGCATTTCAGCGAACGGTGCACTTCCAGGTCAGGGTATCGGCGAATGGGTGACGTGAACTGCGTGTAATGATCCAATGCAAGCCCGAAATGACCGGATGATGTTGCGGAGTAGACTGCCCGCTTCATTGCTCGCAGAATCCTCTGGGATATAACAGACCGGATGGCGCTATTGTCGATACCGGCCAGCAATGCCCGAACCTGGTCTGGATCCAGCGGATTTTGCGGCGGCGCGATACCGAGCTGGGCGATGGCTGCTTTCAGCTCAGTGATTTCATCGACATCAGGAGGTTCATGCGTGCGACGGAGATATGGTATTGCAGATCCCGAAAGGAATTCCGCGACAACGACGTTGGCTGCGATCATGAACTCTTCGATGGTCTGCTCCGCAATACTTCGTTTTTTCTTATGAATACCACACACTTGACCGCTCGCATCCAACTCAAAAAACGCTTCCGGCATGTCCAGATCGAGCGCTCCCCGTTGGACACGGCGCTGGACAAGTTTATGGCATATGGAAGAAAGACTAATACATAAATCGCGAACAGCTCCACGTGTGTCCAATGGAATTTCCTGCAGACAACCGGCTTGTGTTGATGTATCAGCGGGATCCATCGTGGCAGCGGCAAGAAACTGCTCATAAGTTAATCGAGCATCCGATCGGATCGTGCTTTCGAAGATATCACCTCCGATAATGTGTCCGGTTTCATCGATCGTGATAAACACCGAAACCGCCAGACGATCCTCGAGTGGTTTAAGGGAGCAGACATCGGTGGCGAGGGCTTCTGGCAACATATGAATGGCTCGTTCGGGTAGGTAGACGCTGGTTCCTCGCAGATACGCTTCGTGATCGACGGATGTGTTTCGCGGCACATAATGTGAGACATCCGCGATATGCACGCCGAGTCGATGGACTCCATCGCAAGTTTCGAGCGACAATGCATCGTCAAAATCCCGAGCGTTGATCGGATCGACGGTGATGGTCAGCACGGATCGGAGATCGATCCGGCCGGAGGATTGCGTGGCTCGGGCTTCAGTGATCAGTCGTTCAGCTTCCTGTTGGACGGCTTCAGGAATCTCGTCACGGACACCGAATTTCAAGGTGATGATTGTTGTTTGGACGCCGAAGGCGAATCGATCGCCGAGAATCCGGATGACTTTTCCTGATGGAAAATCTGCAGGATTGCACGCGGGATCTAATGAGACGATTACGACTTTGCTGGTCGCATGCTTGACGGACAGCTCCGGAACCGCAATCGCTCCACTGAGTCGCGGGTCCAGCGGTTGAACCACCGGTCCGGATGCTGATCGCCGGTAGTACCCGGTGATTGGTTCCTGCCGACGCGTGTGAATCGCTTTGATTGTTCCTTTGAGCTGGTTTTTTGCGTCCGGGTATGCAACGACATCGACGACATCGCCATCCACCAGGTTCATGGCTTCACGCCGACTAATCACAATATCATCTGCCATAAGGTCCACGGATACCTGCCCGCTCCCAGATAGCTTTCTGCGAAAACGACCCCGATGTATATTTTCCCGACGGGCAGCATAATACCGGTTGCCGATCCGGTCCACAGTTCCCTTTTTTTCGAGATGCCTGAGCAACGATTGCAGTTCTCCCCGTGATGTTTTGACCGTCCGGGCGAGCATCCCAACGGGGATCCCCCGGGGGTTTGCAATAAGAGCTGTGACCAGTCGCTCAGAAGCCGATTTTTCCGGATTGTTTTTTCTTGACAAATTAACCTCCAGGTTGCACTATTCGATTCGGTCCCGAAGCCGAAGTGGTGGAATTGGCAGACACGCTAGGTTCAGGGTCTAGTGGGCGCAAGTCCGTGGGGGTTCGAGTCCCCCCTTCGGCAATCAGGTGACGCCTTATGCTTGGCATAAGGCGTTTTTTATTGCATGAGGCCATTCAAATCCGGACCGTCGCCATGCAGAAACGTGCAGTGATCTGTCTGGCGGGCAGATCGTGCAAATGTTTCGGCCAGGGTTGTCTGACCGATGGCCCGTGCCGCAATGGACTTGATATAATCCAACGTACCGCTGCCGATTCCGGTGGGATCCAATTCACTGATTCGATTGAATGTTTCAAGCGCTTCCGCCGGGTGTTCCAAAGCCAGGCGGCAGATACCGGCATTCAATAACCCACTTCGAGATGGCAACTCGCCATCGGATACCGTTTCGATGAGTGTCAGAATGAGATTATACGGAATACCGGGGTCGGCCAGCGGCAGGGTGACAGGTTGCCGGGGCATGTGCATTATAGCTTCGATGGGAACACCACTGCGATCGACCTGAACACGGATTTCTTCAGAAAGTTCGGGATCACGCAGGATCCGCTCAGCGTCGATCCGCGATGAAACTGGCTGGTTTGCCAGGCGGATCAATCGATCACCTGCGTGAAACGGGGATGTTTCAGCAGGCCCACCCGGGATGATCTCTGAAATAACCGCATGGTCACCCACTGTTGTGATACGCAATCCCGATCTCAGCCGGCTGAGCACCGGTGTTTGCTGCAAAAACTCGGCGATTAATTTCGGTGGAGCGGATTCGGGTGAACCGGGAGGTAATGGTAGAATATCGGGCTTCTGTGAGTCTGTTCTGATTAGGATGAGATACCCGGTATCCGAAGATTCGGCCGATACAAGCCGGGAAAACACCACCAGCGTAGCACCTGTTTCAAGCACGGTGGCGGTCATGTTGCCAACCTGGGTTTGCCAATCGACACTCGATGGATCAAAACCCGGTTGCCCCATCCGTTCGAAGACGCCCGCAACGGATGGCCGATACCGAAACGCAGCCGCCCGGCTTCGCTCAACCAAGCTGAATCGTTCCGAATTTTCAAACCACTGCTCCATCGCGACAGCGCCTTCCAATGCCTGCACCCTATCTGCCGCCTCACATCCTAAAAACAGCACCTGGGGCCGCGGAAATGCAGAAAATGAATAGCTTTCGTTTTCTTGGATCCAGACCTGCTTTCTCCAAACCCGCCCGGCATCAAATTGGACTGACAGCGAACGACTTCCCGGACAGATTGCGGCATCCCTCACCGGCGTATGACCCAGATACAGGTCATCGACATAGACCGGCTGATTCGATGGTTCTGATTGGATAGTCAAAACAGCCGTTGCCGGTGTGAGTGCCATGATCGGAAGAAAGTAATCACCAATATCAACCTGCAAGCGATAATGAATCGGCTGATAACACGCACTTTCAATTCGAAGAATCCGCTCTCCCGGTGCAATACCATCGATGATGACAGGCTGGGAAAATGCCGGCGGATAAAATCCCATGGCTAAAAGAAGGGG
Source organism: candidate division CSSED10-310 bacterium (assembly GCA_016927515.1). GTDB lineage: Bacteria > CSSED10-310 > CSSED10-310 > CSSED10-310 > CSSED10-310 > JAFGMN01. The sequence continues at coordinate 4,485 of JAFGMN010000148.1, forward strand.
ATAAAGGGAAAAATGTACTGGCTCGGTTCGGATGGCTCGGGAAAGCGTATCAAGCGAAATCTCGGCATCCGGTGGGGAAACCCAAACCATTAGTGTCCCCGCGTTCTTGCGCAGATCCACATGAAGTTCAGCCGGAGCCGATGCTGAAACCGTTACCTTCCCAACCCATGTCGTATAACCCTTTTTTTGGATGAGGATTTCATGGTTACCTCGCGCAGCAAATACCTGATTTAATGGTGTAGATCCAAACTCCCGGCCATTCAAGAAAACAACAGCTTGATCCGGCCGGCTCGTTATCGTTAAAACCCCGACTGCCTGCTCGCGAATCTCCTCAAACCAGAGTGCACAGTCCGCCGACGCCAACCGCCCGGATAAGGCTACCCCGGGATTATCCAAAAAAACCCGCTCCGCACGCTCTTTCGCTTGCTGACGATCCCCCTGATTATAAAAAATCACCATCTCCACCAAGTAGACTCGCGTCTGATACCGATTGATAATATGCCTGTCTGCATCCGGTTCACGGGCTTTGAGAGCGCTCAACGCCTGAGTCAACTGGTCAATACGCGCTAGCGCTTCCACGGGTTCAAGCGTCAGCAGATCAGTCTCCAGTCTTTCTAGATCTGCGGCAATGGTCCGTAACGTGTGCAGTTGTGGAAGAAATTCCTCTTGAATCTGCCCGAAAACGGGAAGAGTGATCCAAAAGAGAAGCAAAATTCTAACGAAAACAAACGATCGCATGTTTTTTCCTGTCAGCGATAAAAATCCGGCCATCAGAGCCGACTGCGATGGCATGGGCTTCTCGAATAATGCCCCGGCCGGGATCTAGATGGATATGCCGGAGTCGAACGCCCTGGGGTGAAAAAATGGTTACGGTATGATCACTGCACAACACATACAGGTGTCCAAACCAGTCGGTGGCGAGATCAATGGGATCATCCAGTGCGTAACCTGGACCTTGAAACGGGATCGTAACAGGCAGTCCGGAGCCCATGAACAGGATCTGACGGCTTTCGGGTTTCATGAGCCAGTTTCCGCCGATATGTCCAGCCAGCAAGCGTTCGTTACCGTTAAGGGGAGGGATCTGCAAGGTATCGATGCGCGTGCCGTCGGCAGTAAATTGGAGCATCTGAGCATGTCGGCGATCGAGGACCAGCCACGTGCTATGGGCGGTAAACACTGCGTCGATTATGCGGGTCAATTCATCTTGGTTCCCGAAATGGTTCAACCGGTTCTGTTTCCAAAATCCGTATTGGGTGACCACAACCGGTTCACCGTCGACCAATTGTAGAGAACGCGAATCATCTGGAAGTGCCGATGTGGGAGGTACGGGTCGATGGACACCGTCTGGGTTTTCCACCAATTGGATTAAGCGGTACCGATCCATGACGATGAGGCGATTGTCCGCTGTGATCTGAATATCGACCGGGCTCTCCAGATCGATTCCCGTCAGGTGAAAGCGTGGATCGTGGTTGTAGGCGGTGTCCGGGAGATAAATCCGGTGCAGAAGGTGCAATCGCGCATCGATTCGAGCGCGTTGATCCGGAGAGGATTGGGTGAATTCCCGCAGTTGTTCGAGCCATTCCATGGCCATGGGTGCTTTATGAAGATAGATGCAGATGCGACCCAATGTTTCCAGCACGGTTGTTGAATCGGAGCATGTTTGACAGTCCCAGATATTCCGCAATAACACCGATTCGGCGCGGGTCCAATCCTGTTGAGAAGTCAGTTGGGTCATTGTCATGGCTGGTGTTGGTGAAGGTGTTGGTTGGGATGATTGGGCGGAGACTGAGATAAGTAAAGCGACGGCTGGTATCAATCCGATGACACGCATATGAAGTTTCCAAAAGGGAATCATGGTCAACCTATCTGCATCCGAAAACTCGGGGTAGCCGCCGTGTCTGGCCTGGAAGTATTTTCACCCATTGACTCTGCGTATCGTCACAACTCGACCATGTCAACTCGATATTGTAGAGACCGGGAGCGACGGAGAAGGTACCGGGAGTTTTCCCGAGGCGATGTGATCCGGCCGTTACGTCAGCTCCGGATGGTTCTGATTCAACGATCAGTGTGCCCGGTTCATCCACTGTGATGGTAGAGGTCTGGTTATCACGAATCGTGATTGTATCGGTTTGATCTAGCAGATACTCGGTGTTGACGGTCCGAATTGTGTGGCGGCCTGGTTTGAGATGTGTAGAGAACGATTTCTTTCCGGTGGATAACTGCTTTGAACCTGATAAAACAGTGACAGGATAAGGGCTTTTTACAAGAAGTTTCCCCTGGGGTTCGCGAGGCTTAGGTTGTTCTTTCAAAACGAGAACCACAGGTTCGCCAGGACCCAGATCGGGCACAGTACAGGTTGTGTCCACGGAATCGAAGCCCTCTTTATGGACCGTAATCCGAACGGAACCGCCTGCAGGAAGCTCAAACGTCATCGGGGTTCGTTTTCCAGTATCCATCCCATCAATCGCGATGGATGCTCCAGAAGGCTTCGACCGGATTTCTATCGGAACGAACTCCGGCTTCATAATGGCATCAATAGTGATGGATTCTTCCGCGATGGTCACAGCTTCCGGGGACGGATTCACTGTTACCACCGGGATTTCTCCAGAGGATTCTGGTACATGAATAACGATTTTTATTGCCTGATAGGCAGGATGCGTTATTTCGAACACATGATCTGAGGGTCGAGACCATTCGATCGTTCGCGTGACGGGATGTTGGGTGGATTGATAATCCATCAGCAAGATGGCATCTGCCGGTTGAATCCGGATATCCAGCGCTCCCTGATATGAATCATCAATCAATCCTGTCAGGCGCATAATTCCATCAGCTCCAAGGAAAAACGCCCCAAAACCACCCATAACCAAAATGACCACGCCGAAGATCACCATCATGCGCCATCGGTCCCAGAACGAGTTGTCCTGCCAGTCATTGTCCAGATGATTCATCGTCGCTTATCTCCACCCTGTCCAGCGCTCTCCATACTAGCCCGTTCAATCACTTTCTGGCAAGCATATTGCCATTCTTATCCAGAATACGCACAATACATCACCGGTGAACCATGGTTGCCGGCCGGTACCTGTTCCGGAAGGATCGGGGACTTTAAAGGGGGTTCACGCATCGAATAGTCCAGGCTAAGCTGATCAAGCCAGCCGGTTTGGCCGGGGCGGGAAGGAGTCTATCGTGGAGCAGGTTTTGCGTATTGTTTTCATCGCTTCGGAATGTGTTCCGTTTGCCAAAACCGGGGGACTTGCGGATGTGGTCGGAGCTCTACCCCGCGTGCTGCGCGATCGCGGTCACGAAGTGATTGTGATTATACCAAAATATGCTGAGATTCAATGGGGCTCATATGTGCCGGAACGTCTGCTGCATTCGATGGGAGTGTGGATGGGAAACGGTCAGGAATGGTGCGCTGTAGACGGCACTCACGTTGATGGTACGCCTATCTATTTTATTGAATTCGATCGATTTTTCCAGCGACCAGGTCTCTATCACGATTCCCGCTTCAATGACTATTCAGATAATGCGCTCCGGTTTGGGCTGTTTACGCGAGCAGCTCTGCAGCTCATCATCGATCTACGTTTCCAGGCGGATATCGTTCACGTTCATGATTGGCAAACCGCCTTGGCACCTGCATATCTAAAAATATGGCACTGGAATCACGATATCCTGGGCCGGTGTGCTTCGGTTCTGACTATTCACAATATCGCGTATCAGGGAGTGTATCCGGCAGATTGCTACGAGTATTTGGGACTACAATGGTCCAATTTTTCATCCAACCGGTTTGAAGACCACGGGCGTGTCAATTTTCTGAAAGGCGGTATTCAGTTCAGCGACATGATCACAACGGTGAGTCCCAAGTATGCCCGTGAAACGCGATCCCCGGAATTCGCTCACGGAATGGCGCCCTATCTCAATGATCGGGGTGACGCCTACGTGGGGATTTTAAACGGTGTCGATTATTCTACATGGAATCCGGAGATCGATCCGCTGATACCTGCGGTATATTCATCGGACTCGATGAATGGGAAGCGAGTATGCAAGGAGGTTTTGCAGCGTCGGATGGGATTGGAAGAAGCGCCGGATGTTCCACTATTCGGCGTTGTCAGCCGGTTTGCGGAGCAGAAGGGATTGCATCTTTTGGGTGAAGCGCTTCCGCTCATGTTGGAAAAAATGCAGATGCAGTGCATCGTTCTGGGTTCCGGAGATCCGCGGCTTGAGCGCGTGTTTGCCGATATGCCGGCACGGTTTCCCGGGCGATGCGGTGTTTACATCGGCTACCATGATGAGTTGGCTCACTGGATCGAAGCGGGGTGTGACGGATTCATCATGCCGTCCATCTATGAACCATGTGGTTTAAATCAGATCTATTCGCTACGATATGGTACATTGCCAGTGGTCCGGGCGACGGGAGGGCTGGACGATACCGTCGAGCAATACGATGAATCCAGTGGTCGTGGAACCGGTTTCAAATTTACCGCTCCTCTCGCATCAGCGGTTTTCGATACCGTTGGGTGGGCAGTCAGCACATATTATGATCGGCCGCATCATTTTCAGTCCATGCAGAGGGCTGCCATGAGCCGGAGATTTTCGTGGGATGACAGCGTGACTCATTATCTTGAAATTTATCGGGAAGCCCGGCGGCGGAAACCGTGACCGGGATGGAGCGGAATCGAAATCCGGGACGGTGGATCAGTGGATCATTCCCCAATTCATTTGAACCCATCCGGAGTCTCCGATATATTCGTGCTTTCGGGGCAATGAGTGCTTCGATCGAGGAGAGGCATGGCATTCGATGAGTGTTCCAAGTTACCTCACATTTGGTGCGCGGATTTTCCGAAAAACCGGAGTATTACCTCATTACCTGGTTTTTTTCGTGACGAAGAACTGTACGGCCAACTGTCGGCATTGTTTACTGGGTGGGGGAGCCCATTCGGAAAACGAACTGACGGTGGAGGAAATTGAGCATTCGACACGCCACATGGATCCATTGTTATTTTTACTGATTACGGGAGGGGATCCCTTCATTCGGACGGATATTAGCGAGATAGTAAAAGCGTTTTACCGGCGACCGGGTTTCCGGAATCTCGGGATGCCGTCGAATGGATATCTGACGGATCGGATTGTGGGGGAAGCAGAGAGGATTTTGGTCGATTGTCCGGGAATTGATTTTGCCATCGATATTTCGATTGATGGGATTGGCGCTGATCATGATGATATTCGGCAACGACCAGGCCTGTTCGACAGAGCGGTGGAAACATATCGTCGGTTGCAGGCACTGACGCGTAAATACGCTAACTTTAACTTGAATGTCGCCGTGACCGTTTCGAGTTTCAATCATGACAAGCTTGATGCGTTGTATGATTTCCTGAAGACCGAACTGGGTGTCGTCAACATCAATCATTTATTATGTCGTGGCAATCCGACTGATCCTCTGGCTCTGGATGTTGACATGGAAAAGTACCGGGCGTTTTCAGAAAGGCTGGACCAAGATTTACGGCAACATGCGCTTCTTGGTTATCACGGCTACCCGTTTGCGGATCTCGTGAATGCCATGAAGATTGTGCGGCAGAAGCTGATTCAGAAAACCCGCGTCGAAGATCGCTATCTGACGCCATGTTACGCCGGTCGGCTGGGGGTCATTTTGTATCCGGACGGAGATATCGCTCCATGTGAACTTCGTAGTGAAGTCATGGGGAACCTGCGGGCGAACGGATATCATTTCCGTGAGATTTTGGAATCGGAAACGGCGCACCGGATTCGCCGGATGATTGCTGATCAGCGGTGTCATTGTACGTATGAGTGTTTTCTTACCAATGCTGTGATGTTCAATCCGAAATGGTTGTTTCGCGTATTGGTGGAATCCGCCCGGATCAAACTCAATCGAAGGCTTTCCGGAGGCAACTAGATGCGCGGTAACAAGAAAATTTCGGTCGTGATTCCCTGTTACAATGAAGAGGGTGGGATCGCACGGGTCATTCCGGCGTTGCCAGAATTCATCGATGAAATCATCGTGGTTGATAACAATTCATCCGATCGGACTGCGGAAGTCGCTCGGAATTTGGGTGCACGGGTGATTCTCGAACGGAAACAGGGATATGGTTGTGCCTACAAAGCAGGGTTACCAGCGGCCGAAGGTGACATCATCGTCACGATGGATGGTGATGGCACGTATCCGGCCCATGCCATTTCCTATCTGTTGGACACGCTATTGTTTGATAATCTGGATTTTGTTTCCGCGGCCCGTATCCCGGTTCAATGGATTCATTCGAGCAATATGATTAAGCGATACGTCGGAAACGTCGTACTGAGCATCGTTACGTGCATTTTGTTTGGCATCCATCTGCGGGACAGCCAGAGTGGGATGTGGGTATTCAGGCGCCCTGTTCTGGAAAAAATTCAGGTAATCAGCGATGGCATGCCGTTTTCCGAGGAGTTCAAAATTCGAGCATTTAAGCATCCCGAAATTGCGGCCCGGGAAGTGCCGGTACAGTTCAAATACATAACCCGAGTTGGTGAATCCAAACTGAACCTATGGGGTGACGGGTTTCGCAATCTGAAATACTTGTTTTCATTGCGGCGGGAAGTGTGATCGATTGCGTAAATGAGGTGATGCATGTCGACGAGTTATCTGCTGCCACGCGATACGTTGGGATTGATTCTAGCCGGGGGGCGGGTTAATGAACTTGCGGCTCTGACTCTTCATCGACCCAAATCAGCCATGCCATTTGGTGGCATGTATCGGGTTATCGATTGTGCCTTAACCAATCTGGCTCATGCAGGTATCGACCGGATTGGCATCTTGTCTCAATACCGACCGTCCTCCTTGATGGATCACGTCCGGGACGGTAAATATTGGGATTTTCAAGGGTTTCAACGGGGTGTGTCCTTCCTTCCACCCCACACGGGAGATTCCGATTCGGACTGGTATAAGGGGACTGCCGATGCATTATACCAGAACATAGCCTTTCTTCAGCATTATCGAAAACCGTTGACTCTCGTTGTATCAGGCGATCATATGTATCGGATGGACTATCGAGCGCTTTTTGATGTGCATATTCGAACGGGGGTCCATATGACCATGGCCGTGACGCGTGTTCCGATGGCACGTGCATCCCGGTTTGGTTTGGCGGATGTCGCCGGTGACGGTCGTGTACGGGCGTATCGCGAGAAGCCGGTTTTACCTTTCTCGGACCTGGCATCCATGACTGTATACCTTTTTAATACGGATGTTCTGCTGGAAGAATTGCGGCAGAATGCACGGACCGGAGTGACCTTCCAGATTTATGACGAGATACTGCCCCGAATGGTGGACCGAGGGGTTGTATCGGCCTGTATTTACGAAGGTTACTGGGCTTATAGTAGAACACTCGAAGACTATTACCAGGCAAACATGGATTGTCTAGGCGATCAGCCGCCGGTGGATCTTTCGCAATGGAAGCTCAGCACAAACATGGATGCGGGGCGTATCGGCGATCCCTGTCCGATTCTGATTGGTCCCGACGCTTGCATCACTGAATCCATTGTATCACCGGGGTGCAGGATCAATGGTGTCGTTCACCGGTCGGTTCTTTCGCCTGATTGTGTGATTGAGACCGGTGCCCGGATTGATCATTCCGTCGTCATGGAAGGATCGCGGGTTGGTTCGGGATCCAGTGTTCACCGGGCGATTATTGATAAACATGTTCGAGTGGGTTGCGGAACCGATATCGGATGTGCTGCAAATAGTGCAAGTTCCGCTGAACCCAATCGGGAAATACCCGATTTGCTGTCATGTGGCTTGTCCGTCATCGGCAAACGCGTGACGATTCCAGGAGGGATAACGATCGGCACAAATGTGATTATTTATCCGGATGTCGATTCCACATCTCTGGCTTTCCCTGGGCTTCCTGATGGATCGACGGTTTTTCCAGTGTAGGAGGAGACGATGATGAACTTGCCGCCGGTGTGCATGATTCTTGCCGGAGGTCAGGGGTCCCGGCTGAATGCATTAGCCTGGCATCGGGCGAAACCCGCCGTGCCGTTTGCCGGAATCCATCGACTGATCGATTTCACACTGTCCAATGCTGCGAACTCCGGATTGATGCGCGTTGGTATTCTGACACAGTATTTACCCTTGTCGCTGATGGACCATATCGGGACGGGAGCGTCCTGGGATCTGGCGGCACGGACTCGAGAATGCCGAATTTTACCTCCCACCGAAGGCGCATCCGCCAAAGACTGGTATCAGGGAACCGGTCATGCCATCGCAGTCAACAGCGATTTTATTTCTCGCGGAAGCGAGAAAGAAATTCTGATTCTGTCCGGCGATCATATATACTTCATGGATTATCGGAAGATGATCGCATTTCATCGACAGAAAAAAGCACATTTTACGATCGCAACGATGCCGGTCCCCATTGAGGACGCGCATCGTTTCGGGATCGCCGTTACCAACGCCGATCATCGGATCATTGATTTTCAGGAAAAACCGGATCAACCGCGTGGCACGCTCGGATCGATGGGTATCTACGTCGCCGATGCCAGTGTCATGCTGAAGCGCATGAATGACTTGATCGCTAACGGAAAAAACGACATCGGCGCTCATCTGGTGCCATCACTGATCCAGGACTGCCGCGTTTTTGCCTATCCATTCGATGGATACTGGCGGGATGTCGGCACTCTTGATGCCTATTGGGATTCATCCATGGATCTGATCGATCCCGACCGGAGCGGACTGCAGATGAACGAATGGAACATGCGCACCAATCTCTACGCCTCCCAACTCCATGAACGTGCTCCTGCCGCATTCGGATCCTCCGCTCGAGTGTCCGCCTCCTTTATCTCTCAAGGCTGTAGAATCAATGGGCACGTGCATCGCTCCATCCTTTCCCCCGGAGTCGTTGTCGAAAACGATGCCGTCGTTATCGATTCCGTGTTGCTTGATGACGTGTCCGTTGGATCCGGCAGTCGCCTGCAACGCGTGATCGCTGACAAACATACTGGTATTGGCAGCTACGCTCATCTCATTGGTAACCATCAATCACCCCCAAACAACCTGTATCCCAATCACCTGTCTTCCGGACTGATCATTCTTGGCAATCGATCCGTTGTGCCGAACCATACCCGGATTGAGGGAAACTGCCTTGTTTTTCCATCAGTGACGGCGCGTGACTGGATTACCCCGGAACTCGCTGCAGGATCCACTCTGAAAGGATCTTCCCATATCATCCAGGAGCTTTGATGGTGCGAGACAAGGATATCCGATCGTCCCGTAAAAAAACCGATGATTTGCAGTTGCCGAACGGTAAGTGGCCGTATCCGACACAACCGGGTCAGGCACCGTTTGCAGCGCTCGAGCGGCTCTTGGATATCGAGGCCGGGTCCGACGCGAGGGAAGTCGTTCGCGAAATCCGAGCACAAGCGACCCGAAAACTCGAATTGCTCGAAGTTATGTACCGAGATCTGATCAACCGGGCTCAGGTCATTGTCGAAAAGGCAAAGGAAGATTTGCATTTGCATTCGGTGAGGATGTATTCGACCAAAATCAGGAACCGGGTATACTATCTTTATCGATACTCGGACGGGCTCGACGATGCCTTTTTTTCGATTCTGGAACCTGAAGAATATCTGCCGGCGGATCCCGATGCCCGGTTTGATGGTACCTATCACCTGAACGACGACGGTTCGTGGACACGTATCGACATCGCTTGACGTCGGATGCTCATGGTATTAGGGTAAACAAATGAATTGGACAGATATCCATTCAGCCCGGGCGTTCTTCAGTGTTGCCGTCCTGATCTTCTGTGTTTTTTTCAGCCCAATACTGCGATGGGACGGAATCTTGTATGTAAATCCTGCGCGTTCCCTCATCATTGACAAGGACCTCAATACGATCAATGAGGATATCTATTATTCGCAACCTGGATGGAATGATGTGTCAAAACGTTCCATTACCGGCCGCCCCGCGTTGTTTGTGAAGTATGCCGCTACACCGGATTACACGTCCCGCGGCTATCGCCATGTGGTGTTCCCCATCGGCAATGCGCTGATTTGGCTTCCTCCGATGTCGATCGCTCATGTCTTGACCACGTGGACGGGAGGATTCCATGGCCGTTTTTCACCCGATGGATTCACTCGGCCATACATTGTTGCTCTTGGTTTATGGTCATTCTTTCTGGCTGTTGTCGGCGCTCTCATTGCCTATCGCTTTCTGCGCCTTTGGCATTCACCCGCTGTTGCTTGTTGCGCGGTTCTTTTTGTCTTTGCGACAAGCAATCTGATTCCATTTTTCACTGCCGATGTGAGCTTTTCGCATGTCATCGATTTTGTCTTGATCAATCTAACCGCCTGGGTTTGTGCTCACGTGCACCGGAACTTGACCGGAGAACAACCGATCCCGGATGGTAATCATGCGTCGGGTCCTCCGGTACAAGCGATGCTTGTCCTGGCAGGGATCACCTGCGGTTGGGCCGTTATCACGCGCTATCAGGATATTGTGCTGGTTTGTGTGCCCCTGGTCGTGATCAGTCTACATGGGCTTCTCAGACACCGTAACCAGTTCCATCCCGCAGGATCCGGCACACATTTTCCGGTCCGTCACCTGGTGGTGTTCGTTTCTTCGTTTACCCTCGCCATCAGCTTGCAACTTGTTTACTGGATCATCCAGTTTGGAACGATCCCGATGTCCGGATCGACGATTGGCACCGGTGATCTTCCATCATTCAACCTGCTTAACCCACAGATGGTAGCGATGTTTTTTTCCCGCTTTCATGGTCTTTTCAGTTGGATGCCTTGGTTGCTTCCACTGATGCTGGCAGCATGTTTGTTTTACCGTCGAAATCGGGTGCTCGGCTGTCTTTTTGCTGCTGTTTTTATTGCCCAGATTTACTATAACGCAACCCGGACGGAATGGTGGAACATGGGGTTCTCGGTGCGCCGGTTTTCGGGTTGGATCCTGGTATTTATGGTGGGAGCGGCGGAATTGTTCGGTTTCGTGAAGCGCCGGTTAACCCGCTGGATCGGTGCTATTTTAGGGATCGGGATCATCCTCTGGCATTGGTTTTTCATGATTCATTATCTTATGGGAAGACATCCTCAGGGACTACTTTCAAAAATGCTCTCCGGTACAGGACCCTACGGGAGAGATCAGTATGGATTGATGATTCCCAAACTCAATTGGTTTGTTGAGGGGTGGGCCGGGGGGGTATCGTGGTTTCAATCGACAGCGTGGACGGCCGCGATTTGGGAGGCCTGGAATGCTGGTGATCGAGTCGATGTGTTGGGCCAAGCCATTGTGTATGTTTGTTTTTTCCTGGGAATTGGCATGGTGTGCCGGTATGGGACCTCCGGCAAATGGAATGGGTGGCGTGTCGGAGCGATTGCTGCGGTCGTTGCATGCGCCGGATCAGCTATTCTGCTGATTTACGCTGATTTAAATGCAGAAAACAGGTGGTTTCAGACGATTCGACGTGGAGTGGTGACTCCTTGCCATCAGGTGCTCCGCATGAATCCCGCAATCGATTACACAGGGGGAAATGACTTCGTGACAATGGATCCGGATGGCATCATATGTCACCTTCCTCCGGGAATGCGATCCGGTTCATGCGAATGGATGGTTGGCATTCCTGTGGCTGATCTGCCAGCCACTCAACCCACTGTGGAAGTGATATCTCCGGAAGGCGTCCTTCATCGCTGCATTGGCGACAATCCTGTGGATTCGTGTCGTCGGTTGACTCGGCCCTGGGGCGATGTTCACTATCAGCATGTCTGGTATACCGGATCGTTCCGAGTGGCTGAGACTGTGCCTGGATCCGGTGACTGGGTTGTTCGATGCCCGGGTATCACGGGAGCAAAACTAGCAGCGTTATCTTATCGTCCGGATTGTGACTGAACATTCCGGATCCAATTCTCCACATCTTTTGCTGTTTTAGGAATGTCGGCGGACAAATTCTCGCTGCCGGAGTCGGTCACCAGGACATCGTCTTCGATTCGGATGCCGATTCCTTCATTTTCAAGATACAGCCCTGGTTCCACGGTAATGACCATACCGGGAACGAGCCTGTTGTCATCGGGATGTACATCGTGTGTGTCGAGTCCCAGCATGTGTGACACGCCGTGAGTGTAGTAATTGGCGATTTCTGCTCCCTGCGTAATATAGCCCAAGCGCTGCATCCCTGCGGCGAGAACATTCCGGGTTATGTCGTTGAGTTCCATTAATGACATGCCTGGCTTCACGGCTTTTATCGTTTCGACATTGGCTTCGAGAACGAGTGTGTATAAGTCCCGCTGCTGGGCAGTGAATGTGCCGTTAACCGGGAATGTTCGGCTGATGTCGGCGGAATAATGCATGTATTCGGCTCCCAGATCCAGAAGCAGTAAATCGCCGTCCTGCAGTGTATCGTTAAGTTGCGTGTAATGGAGAATGGTTGCGTTCTTACCTGTGGCTGCGATGGTGGGGAATGCCGGAACGGAGCGTTCGAGTTGAAGGGCGAGAGTAAACCAGGCATCAAGCGTGTATTCGGTTTTTCCGGGAGCCATTTCCTGGAGCATGCGGCTTAATCCGGTAAACGTCAAGCGGATAGCATTCTTCACTCGTTGAACTTCCCAGTCGGCTTTGATTGTGCGGAGCGGTGTCAGGATGGAGGCGGCATTTTTGATCGTCAGATGCGGGTTTCGAATCCGCAGGGATTCGGTGAGTTGAAGACTTTCTGTGAGAGGTTCGGTAGTGGAAACCGGAGAAAAATCAACGTACAGTATTTCCAGGTTTTGCAATATCCGATGGAGGGTATCTGGAAGGGAGTCGATGGATTTGACCGAAGAGATGCCGGTGAGTTTGCTGACTTCTTCCGGTCCTGGGATGGGACCCATCCAGTGAATTTGGAGAGGGGTCAAGCGAACGACGAACATCTGCGTTGTGGTGGTTGTACCTTTTTTAATCAGAAGCAACGCTGCATGCCGTTGGTTATGTCCGGTCAGGTAATAGAAGTTTTTATCCTGGCAATAAGGATACGGCGTATCGCCTGATCGGATTTTGGGTGGCGCGGATGTTAGAAGGACTGCGCTATTGTTGGGCATCTGTTCGAAGACACGTTTTCGATTATCGGCGAATGCCTGAATCATCATCTGGTTCATAGACGACCTCGAAAAATCGGTTATACCGGTAAATCAGAACTTAAAACTCATACCAAACGTTGAGTTCACCCAACTCGTTCGAGGGGATCCATCACCCAGTTCCGCCGAATGATAGAGCGCTTGAAAACGGAATCCCCAACCGGTGACCGGGAAAAACTCGACACCGGCTCCACCGCTCCAGCCGATATCTTCCGAATCGTCACCCCATCCGACGGGATCATCGTGTTGGGCGTAAAAATATGTGGGTCCAATCACAGCGAAAAATCGAAAATACCGGGGCATGACGTAATCCATGACGGCCCAGATACCCACCGTGTCGATCTCTAGGGGATCCGGACTGGTGTTGACGTCGTATTGGAACTCGGTGTGGTTGTATGCGATTCGGACGCCGAGATGATTTTCAGGAATGTAATCGACGTTGAGCCCATAGGTCATGTCGTCATCCATAATTTCATCAAATGATTCGGTTGGTACACCGGGTCCCGCTTCGAAAGCCAGGTATAGGTCGTAGGCATCCACCGATGCGGACAGGATACAAGAAATCAGGGTTACGAACATCAGAAGCAGTCTTTGTTTCATTTTGCCACCTCCAAGCGGACGGGAAGCATATTACTTGATCGAAAGGAAAAAATGAAGTGTCAGGTTCAAAGAGCGTCTCTTTTTCCATTTCATTTGACCGTTCGGTCAGAGAACAGTAAAACTCATGAAATCCGTTTGGAGGAAAGACGGAATCAAGGAGAGGTTCATATGGAGATTACCCGAGAGTTTATCGAAAAGTTACCGAAGTCTGATTTGCATGTGCATCTAGACGGATCGTTACGTCTGGAGACGTTGATTGATTTGGCAAAGCGGAAGAGTATTGAACTGCCGTCATATTCGATTGAGGGATTGCGGGAGTTGGTATTCAAGGACCAGTATCGCAACCTGGGAGAGTATTTGACGGGGTTTGGATACACCACAGCGGTTATGCAGGATGTCGAATCGCTGGAGCGGGTGGCATATGAATTAGCGGAGGATTGTGCCGATGAGGGAATCCGCTACTTGGAGGTCCGATTCGCTCCTCAACTTCATGTGCATCAGGATATGCAGATGGAGGATGTTCTGGTTGCAGTCAACGATGGCCTGGCCCGATTTGCGGCGTCTTTCAATTGCCGGGTGGGTGTTGTGACGGGTGAAGAGCCGCCGTTCCGGTTTGGCATCATTTGTTGTGCGATGCGGATGTTTGATTCGCGATTTTCGACGTATTACCAGCGGTTTGGTGATCTGCACCATTTTTCTCCGCAGAAGCGATTGTACCGGTTGGCGTCAGAAGAGCTTGCGATGGCGGTGGTGCAGATCCGGGATCAGAAGGGATTGCCGATTGTCGGGTTTGATCTGGCGGGGCAGGAGGCTGGATATCCCGCTGAGGACCATCGTTCAGCCTATCATTATGCCCACCGGCACTTCCTGAAAAAAACGGTGCATGCCGGCGAGGCATATGGACCGGAGAGCATTTTCCAGGCGATTACCGATCTGTATGCAGACCGGATCGGGCATGGGTATCACTTGTATTCGACGGATATCATTGCGAATTCGTCGATTCAGGATAAAGATGCCTATGTTCAGGAGTTAGCCAATTTCATTGCCGATCGCCGGATCACGTTGGAGGTGTGTCTGACGAGTAATTGTCAGACGATGCCGGAGTTAAAGCGGTTGGAAGATCATTCACTGAAAAAATTTCTTAAGCATAATCTCAGTATCTCGCTTTGCACGGATAATCGAACGGTGTCGAATACGACGATTACGCGGGAGATTGGACTGGCGGTGGAGCATTTTGATGTTGGTGTCAAGCGGTTGAAGGATATCATCATCTATGGATTCAAGCGCAGTTTTTTCCCTGGTTCATACACTGAAAAGCGGGAATACGTGCGGCAGATAATTGATTATTATGAGAAGCTGGAACGAGAGGAGTCGTTGGCATGGAGCCGGGTTCAGGCCGAATAATGCCATCCTTTATCTTTGAGTTCATTGAGACGTTGGATTTCTTTTTTCAGAGCTAACGGGTCGGAAGTGGTATCGACGGATTCGTCAACCAGCGATTCAAGGTTTTCCGTGATGGCAGCCAGTGAGGTCATGAATTCTCCCAGTTGATCGATATGGTCGTTCAGAATGGTTTTGACATCCTGAAGCTGATCGTTTTTTCTCAACTGCATCCGGGATAACTCACCATTTTTTAGACGAGTGATATGCCGCCGGAATACAAATATCGGACCGGCGAATCGCTGCGTCATGATAATCGAATGCACGGCGATAACGATGACGAAAATGGCAAGAAGACCCCAGAAGTGGGAGTCGCCCATCACAAATCGTCCGACCGCCTCCATTTTTTTACTCTCGGTACCATCAACGCGCGTGACGATATAGCCGATGGGTACGGCGAACATGAGAACAAGAAACACCGTATACAAAAAGAGATAACTGATGATAATGCGTGCGAAACCCAACTGAATCCGATGATCAACAAGGTTCCGCGTTCTTCGGGAACGAATCGAATCAGCCATATCAGACTCCTTGAATAACGGGTTATAAAACATCCGCTCTCAGAGTAGGCGAAAATGCGGTCGGATGCAATTCCCGATTTCAGTTTCCAATTGACATTCAGCCGACAGGCCGTTACATTGCCTCAGTTACTTCAGGAATGAAGAGGCTTTTCGCGCGGGAATGACAAAAGGAGTTGAGATATGCGTTCTGTTTGTATTCCCGTGTTTCTTTGCATTATCCTGATCATCGTCGCGAATTTCTCCGTTCACGGAGCCGGCTTTAGTGTGTACGAACAGGGAGCGACGGCGACGGGAATGGCCGGCGCATTTGCAGCTAAGGCTGACGATGCAACCGCCGTTTTTTACAATCCGGCGGGTATTTCACAGCTTGAAGGAACTCACCTGAGCGTGGGTCTGACCTGGATTCCTCCCGAAACGGAAATGACCGATCCGTACGGTGGGACCTGGGAAACAGAATCGCAGGATTTTCTCGTACCCAATCTTTATCTGACTCACGGATTCAATGATACCGTGGCGATCGGTCTCGGCATCTATGCTCCATTCGGCCTCGGTATGGACTGGACAAAAGATGATGATTGGATCTATCGCTATCTCGTTAAGGACGTATCCGTTGAATCAATGTACGTCAATCCGGTCATCTCCTTCAGCCTCAATGAAAATTGGTCGGTAGCAGCTGGTGCTATTTGGGTTGCATCGGATGTCGAGTACGTTGCTGCGGTGGATATGACCCCGGTGGAAATCGCTTTAAGTGAGGCAATGGGAATGGACTTTACGTTGCCAGACAGTGAGTTGCGCCTTGAGGGTGACAACGAGAATGGGGACTGGGGGTATTCTCTGGCGATTCATGGGACCATCAACCGGTTTCATCTCGGCTTAGCATATCGCAGCGCAGTGGAATGCGGCTACATTGGAGATGCGACATTTGATGTGCCGGCTTCGGGATATGGTTCGACAGTGGATGGTCTCATCAACGGTTTTTTCCCTGATACTCAAGGCACAACCTCCATCGAGATGCCTGCAAGCATTCAGCTGGGTCTCGGTTATGATGTGACGGATGCGTTCTATGTTGAGTTTGACGTGCTCTGGCACGGCTGGTCTTCCTACAAATCGTTGGATATCGATTTCGAAGAGCCGTCCTTGACAGATGTGCAGCAAACCAAAGACTGGGATGACGTGATGAGTTACAGGTTGGGCCTGTATTATCAGATGACGGATCAGGCGGCGATTTTTGGTGGTTATTACTTCGATGAAACACCGATTCCCGACCGAACACTGGATCCTATTCTTCCCGGTGCAGACAGAAATTCCTTCCAGGTTGGAGCAAGCTATGATTTCGGTGGGTTGAAGCTGGAGGGATCGTACATGGCATTATTGTTCGATGATCGGGAAACTACGACCAATTACCGGGACGTCAACGGAAAATACGAGTCATCAACTCATATTTTTTCAGCCCAGGTTTCATACAGCTTCTGATCCGATCGGGACAGAGTGTTGTTTCCAGCAGAAACCGGTTGTATCCGGTTTCTGCTGGAAGAGCGGAAAATGGGAGGAAATCATGAAGCGCGACGAATATTCGACGTTGCCTCGCATTTTTCTTGAAACGGTTCAACGGTGGGGACTACGACCGGCGATTCGCTACCGTTCTCAGGAACGATGGATTGACATGACGTTAAATGATGTTCGAGAGCGGGTGTACCGCTGTACGGCGGCTCTGTTGGCGGCAGGTTGTTGCAAAGGGGATCACGTGGCCATCATGTCCAACAACCGTCCCGAATGGTTCCTGGCGGACTTGGGAACACTGTGTGCCGGGGCTGCAACCGTTCCCATTTATTCGACGTTGAAACAGGATCAAGTCCGGTACATTGTTGAACAGAGTGAAAGCCGGTTCATGTTTGTCGAAGATCGAGAACAACTGGGTAAGATTCGTCATGTTCTTCATGACGTTCCCAAGCTGGAGAAACTCATTGTTTTCGATCCGGTGGGTGTTATCCTGGATAATCAGGTTATCTCGTTTCAGGAATTCCTCAGAGATGCTACCGGCGATCACGCGACGATTGAAAACAGAGTGCTGCAGTCGCTGAGTGCCATCCAGTCGGATGATCTGGCAAGCATCGTCTATACATCCGGAACGACAGGATCCCCGAAAGGCGTCATGCTATCCCATGCTAACTTCGTCTCCAACATTCAGGATCTGAAAACGGTCATCGACATCAATGAACGTGATATCGTTCTCGGCATTCTCCCGCTATCTCATGTGTTGGAGCGATGTGCGGGATATTATACCGGTTTCTTGGCGTCGGGATCGATGTATGTGTTTACCGAATCAATGGAAACCGTCGCCAGAGACATGGGGGAGATACAGCCCACTATTATTGTGGCCGTACCCAGATTGTTTGAAAAAATATACATTCGAGTTATGGATATGGTTAAAAATGGAAGCGGTTTTAAAAAGGGTGTTTTTAATTGGGCTCTACAGACCGGGCGGTCGTATTTCCTGGAGAGTCGATCCCGCGAAGTCAGTGTTTTTCTGAAGCAGCAGTATAAACTTGCGCATCGTCTGGTATTCAAGAAACTGCATCAACGATTCGGAGGCAGGATCAAGTGTTTTGTATCGGGAGGGGCTTCACTTGAACCTCGTATCGCTCAGTTTTTTGCATCCATTGGCATAACGATCCTGGAGGGGTATGGATTGACGGAGACTTCGCCGGTGAATTCCGTTAACTACATGGGCGCTACGCGGTTGGGATCGGTGGGAAAGCCGTTGTCGAGTGTTTCGATCCGGTTGGCTGCTGATGGAGAGATTCTGGTGAAGGGGCCGAACGTGACCCGGGGTTATTATCGAAAACCGGAAGAAACGCAGGAGTTGTTTGATGGTGAAGGGTGGTTGAAGACCGGAGATATCGGTCGGATTGACGAAGACGGTTTTCTCTGGATTATTGACAGAAAAAAGGAAATCATTGTCACGTCCGGTGGAAAGAATATCGCTCCTCAACCCATTGAATCCATGCTAACGGCAAATCCATTCATTAGTCATGCCATGCTGGTTGGCGACCGTCGCAATTACATTTCCGCACTCATCGTCCCGAATTTCGACACGCTGAAAGCCTGGTGCCTGAAAACCGGATTGGGTGATCTTACGGCAGATCAGATGGTCCGAACGGAAGAAATATATCATAAGATCCAGGCCGAGGTGCTGGAAGTCATGGCTGTGCTTCCGCGGTATGAACAGGTTAAGCGAACCGTGCTGCTCAGCCGCCCCTGGACTGTAGAGGGAGGGGAATTGACTCCGACGATGAAACTAAAGCGCCATGTAATTCTCAAAAAGTATGGTTCGCATATCGATGCGTTATACCGCGGCGATATCAAGCAACCGTGACGGATTTTGCCAGACTTCGGGGTCGATCCACATTTCGCTTCAATACGACGGCTGAATAGTAACTGAAGAGCTGACCGAGGACGAGGAGAAGGATGGGAGCGGTCAGTGGATCGTAGTCGTCCAACCGGATCTGATGGTCAAAAAGATCGGATGGTTCGCCGAAACCGAAACCCACGATGAATCCATGCCGTGATTTGATTTCTTCGGCATTTGCGATGGAGTGGTGATACAAATTCGCTTCACTCTGCGGAGGAAGAAAGAAGATGGAGCCGAAGCCATCTTCAATCAGTGCAATGGTTCCGTGTTTCATGAAACCGCCCGGGATTCCTTCAGCGTGATGATAGGTCACTTCTTTCATTTTCAATGCGGATTCCATTGCCACCGCGCTATAAATACCTCGACCGATAAACAGCCAATTCCGGATCTTTTTCGTTTCGCGCGCGATAGTATTGACAAATCCTTTCGTTTCGTTGATCACACGCCTCACTCTGGTCGAAAGTTTGTTCAGCTGTTCCAAATGATCGTTGAACGCATGAGTTGATAACTCGCCTGTCGCTTTGCCCACTTCTAATGCCAGACGCAGAGCAATCACGATCTGAGCGATAGCCGCCTTTGTTGATAAAACACAGATTTCAGGACCGGATTGCTGCATGATCACCATTTCCACTTCGTGAACCATGGACGATCCCAGGACATTGATGATTGCAGCGGTATGACTTCCTGCGTTTTTAGCATACCGTAATGCATGAAGCGTATCGTACGTTTCCCCGGATTGAGAAAAAGCGATCACAAGCGTGTGCTCGTCCACTTCCGCAACATGCTCAAACTCATCGGAGGATAACGCAATACAATGTCGCCCGGTCAATCGCCGGAAATAATACTGGGCAGTCAATGCAACATAAAACGTGGTTCCGACTCCGATCAGGTAGACACGACGGGCATTCTGAATCTTGATACACATCGCTTCCAATTTTTCGGGATCCATCGTCAGCGCGGCTTCAACCGTATTGGGCTGTTCATGAATTTCTTTCAGCATGTAATGGGGATAGCCGCCTTTTTGGGACAGTTCCGGATCCCAGTTCAATTTAACGAATTCCCGTTGGATTTTTTCACCTGTATCCAATCGGCGAATACTGACCGAATCACGACTGAGGATGACCAGTTCACCATCATGGATGGGGATCACGTTCCGGGTATAATCGAGAATCGCGTTAAAGTCAGATCCGATATAGTTTTCGCCGGTTCCGATCCCCACGATCAATGGGCTCTCGTGTCGTGCCGCGAAGATTCGGTCGGGCTCATGATTACTGATAACCGCCAGGGCAAATGTTCCCTCGAGTTCCCGGCACATTCGCCGGATGGCTTCATCGAGGATTCCGGTTTCCGCATATTTGTGAGCCAGTAAATGAACCAAAACTTCTGTATCGGTTTCAGAGAGAAACCGATGACCGGCGTGCTGAAGTTTTTGTCTCAGTGCACGATAATTGGCAATAATGCCATTGTGCACGAGAGCGAACTCACCGGAGTTATCCAGATGTGGATGGGCATTAGCTCGCGTCACGGTACCGGTGGTAGCCCATCGGGTATGCCCGATACCGGCGCACCCATCCATTTCCGAGAATCGGAGTTGTTCGGCGACCTGATGAACGGGCCCGGTATCTTTCCGGACATCGATGACACCGTTATTCAGAATGGCCAGGCCGCACGAGTCGTATCCGCGGTATTCGAGGTTCAGGAGAGATTGGATCAATCGTGGACTGATCCGGGATGAACCGATGATTCCAACGATACCACACATGCAAAGTCCTCACTGTCGGGGTGGATAGGTACCAAAATGGGGTATAACGTGATGGGCGGGGATTTTCGTTCCGGGAAGAAACGTATGATTCGCTCCGATCCACGCATGGTCCCCGATGAAGGAGCCGAGTTTTTTCAGTCCGGAATCTATTGGTTCACCACAGATGTCTACACTAACTGTTGCCTGATCCATTCGTACATTAACCATGATGGTAGCGGACCCGACCTCGACATGTTCACCGATCACGGAGTCACCGATAAAACTCAGCCGGCCGATTTCGGATCCTGCCATAATAACTGAATTCTTCACTTCTACGCCGAAACCGATAGTGGAACCTGCTCCAATACATGTGCAATCCCGGAGAAGCGCATGATGTCCGATAAAACTGTTTTGACCAATGAAGCAGGGCCCAATTATGGAAGCGCCGGATTTGATCGTCACATGATCTTCGATGACGACCGGTCCCGAAATGTTGACACCGGATTCTATCACAATGGACGTAGATTGAATGGTTTGATGCCACTCGCGCATCAGCATCTGATTCGCCGCCAAAACACTCCATGGATACGCTATATCAATCCATTCTCCTTCCCAGATGGATGCATATAACTCGGAAGAATGTAGAAATTTCGTGAATGCATCGATGATGTTTCCTCCGCAGTCCGCCAGCACCGAGATAAATCCTCCCGGCAAAATGAACGCTCCGGCAAGAACATAATTACCCAGTTTGCGCTGCTGAGGCTTCTCGATAATTTCCGTGATTCTCATCTCTTGATCCATGTAGATAACACCGAAATCACTGGAATCCCGGGTCAGGCACACAGCGGCAACCGGCTTGCGAATGCTGTTGAACGAATTAAGAAGGGATTGCAGCAGGTTGTCACTGAACATAATGTCGCCATAAGACAACATAAAATATTCTCCGGTATCGATATACGTCCGGGCAGCCAGCACACCGTTTCCAACCCCTAAACCCTCTGTTTGCTCAAACCACGTAATCGATGGCAAGGCCGGGGAGACCAAGCGGTCGAAACGGTTGACCATGGAACGGTGCCTGGGATTGATGACCACGGCGGTTTCATGGCAGCCGATCCGGCTGAAAGACGTTAACAATCGGGCAAGCAACGGCTGACCACAGATCGTGATCATGGCCTTGGGATGACAATCCGTCAGCGGCTCCAACCGGGTACCTTGTCCTGCCGTCAATACAATCGATTTCATTATACCGACTTCTCCTTCCGAAAAACTCACCGATCTTCAACCTATTCATTCTACAATACCACAGCCCGTGCAACTCCGAAACACCCAAAAAAAAGGGGAATGAATTCTCCGTGATTGGGGGACAGTGTTCCCAATTTGACAAAACGACTGATTTCCGACGTAAATTAAAAATGAGGAAGTTTTAACGCCGCAAATCCTTGTGTTGCGAGCGGTTGCTTTCTGGACCATGTGTAACCTGGTACGTTCCTTGCTGTCTTAATCTTCATCTGGAGTTGTAAAATGATTGATCGAGAGAAAAAGACAGATGATGGAGAGGAGATCATTGAGGGGATGAATCCTGGGGATGATGCGGGGAACGACTCGGGGCTTAAGGAAATCAGCCCTGACATTGTGGATCTCTATTTCGATGAAATGGGAGCTATATCCACGCTGACGCGACGGAAGGAAATTGAAGTCGCCAAGCGGATCGAGGAAGCTTCCATCGTTTTTCTGCACCGTGTTTCGGAATTGCCCAATGTACCGGCGCATATCATGCGATGGCAGAGGGAATGTGACAACAAGGCTCGGCGTTGGGATGAAACGTTCCGTGTGAGAACGTGCATGATAAACGGCAAGGAAAAGAGGATTGGCACATCTGAGCGGAAGATGCTTTTAGACCGGCTTGCAGCTGAAATTGCGCTGATGAATTCGGTTGGTCAACAGGGCTCCCGCAATCGCAAACAGCTGACGGCGCTGCGCAAGTTCCATCGCCGCCGGATATCCCAGTCTTTCCAGGAATTGGATCCAAGTCCCGATGCGCTGAATACGGTTCGCTTGGAGTTCCGTGCGTGGGTGAAGCAGTCTGCGGATCGGCATCGGAAAACCCTGCCCGGAAGTCCGCCGATGTCGTTGGATCGTGCGTGGGAAGCCCTGCTAGCCGTCGAAGATGCGTTTGATTTGATGATGATTGCGAAGAATGAATTGATCGAAGCCAATCTTCGCCTGGTGGTCAGTGTTGGGAAACGGTATCTGAATCGAGGGTTGCCGTTTTCCGATATTCTGCAGGAGGGAAATCTGGGTTTAATGAAGGCGGTCGATAAATACGATTACCGCCGGGGTTATCGCTTTTCAACTTACGCAACGTGGTGGATTCAGCAGTCCATTATCCGTGCTGTGGCTGAAGGCAGCCGCACGGTCCGGGTCCCTCTGTATGTCTCAGAAGCAGTATCGAAGATCAACAAGATCAGTTCCCGGTTGGAACAGACCTTCGGCCGTGAACCGACGCTGGACGAAATCGCGAAAGCGTCCGAGCACACGGTGGAGAATGTTCATTTGTATTTCAATGTGATCAAGCTTCCGTATTCACTGGAAATGCCGATCGGCGAGGATGAAGAGGGGCATCTGGGCGAGGTTCTGCCCGATGAGAGCATTGTATCACCCCTTGAAACCGTTCAGCGTTTGAATTTAAAACAACTTGTGCAGGAAGTGCTCGAATCGATCCCTGAACGGGAAAAGCTGATCATTAAAATGCGATTCGGTATTGATTCCGAACGAGAGTATACCCTGGAAGAGATCGGGAAGTTCATGGGGTTGACCCGGGAACGGATCCGTCAGATAGAACTCGACGCTCTGCGCAAAATGAAGAGCGCTTCGTTCAAATCACGGGTTCAGGATTGCCTGGTCTGAAATACGAACGGGATTAACAAAACGAACAGAAAATCAGGGGTTTTCCAATCGGTCTTTAGCGATGCGTGCCTCCGTGGAATACGGATAATCCTCAATCAGTTTTTCGAGTATCACCTGTCCGTCGTGAACATTGCCGGATTCGATCATGCACAACCCCTTTTTCAATGTCGCCGGCACAAACTTGTCTCCAGACGGGTACCGCTGGATCACCTTACCGAATTCCGTCAGGGCTTCATCAAAACGCTGTTGCGAATAGAAGCACTCGCCAATCCAGTACTGCGCATTGTCCGCCAAATCCGAATCAGGAAATGCGGCGAGGAAACTCTGGAATTCCAGCACAGCGAGATCATAATTCCGGCTCACATAATCGTTGTACGCTGTTTGGTACACGACTTCCGGCCGCTGATCCGGATCGCTTTCCCGGGGATTGATGGGATCCCCGGGAAATTCATTCAATTGATCACCGGGTTCCGGCAGTTGATGAAATGGTGTGGCGACGGTCGTGTGTTGTATATTTTCTATTGCGTTCTGAAGCAGGAGATTCTGCCGGTCCATTGCTTCCATCAGATCGGCTTGAGCCTTTGAGATGGTATCCAGACGAATGCGGACGGACTCGATTTCCTTCTTGATCGCCTCCGTTTCCGCAATGCTTTCCGCACGTTCGGTCTGCTGCATCGTTTCGATTCGGCTCATCCGGTCCATTATGGGCTGATTGGTTGCACATCCCACGAACGACCCAATACACACCACCAGACCGATTCCAATCGTCGATCGATTCATCATCTTAAGCCCTCCTGCAAGGCGTGTTCCTCGATTATTCGCTGACCACAAACGCCGCACGCCGATTCAGTTTCCAGCAGGATTCACCGCTTTCCCGGCAAACCGGTCGTTCTTCGCCGAATGTCACCGTGTCGATGTTGGTGGTGTTGACACCGAAATTGACCAAGTACTTCCGCGCGGCAGCCGCTCGTCGTTCACCCAAAGCCAGGTTGTACTCGTTCGAACCCCGCTCGTCGCAATGCCCTTCAATGACGACCTGAATGTCCGGATTATTGATCATATAGCCGGCTTTTTCGGCCAGAATGCTCCGCGCATCTTCGGTCAACATCGCCTGATCGTAATCGAAATAAATCGATTCGTTACTCAGCATTCCCCGGGCTTCCTCCAGTTTCATCAGACGCATTTCTTCGGGGGATGGCGTCGGAAGTTCGGTGGGAGCGGCAATGGGCGTGTTCGTAGGTACCGGTGTCGGCATCTCCGGACCTGCGCCCGGTGTTTTCTTATGACATCCACCGATCAGAAGTCCACCGCAAACAACAATCGCAGCCAGCAGTAAACAAGTTAAACGTGTCATGGTTCACCTCCTGATTATAAAGAACGTTCCGCTATAACAGCTCGCTAAAAACAATATGGTAGTATGTTCCATTCCAATTCGCAAAGGTAAACCCGCATTGTTACCGGGACCAGGCCGGGTTGCCGCAGCCGCCCAACGACGGGATCACCCGTCGCACATGACGTCCCGATACATCCATGACATACAATCCCTTTACGCCATCCCGTGTCGATGTGAAAACAAGGTGACGGCCGTCCCGTGCAAAAGCGGGATCTTCATTGTGCCCGGCTTCCGATGTCACGGGATGCTCATCGGATCCATTGGGATGGATCATCCAGATATCGAACACGCCGTCCCGGCGACTGTGATAGGCAATCCAATCACCACGTGGAGACCAGTCGGGGGCTGTGTTGTATGTACCGACTGACGTCAATCGTCGCAGGTTGGCTCCCTCGATATCCATCACGTAAACCTGCGGCTGGCCGGTTCGATCGCTGACGAATGCCAACTCTCTGCCGTTGGGAGCAAATGTCGGGTTGGTATCGACTCCGGGTGAAAACGTTATCCGGCGCTGTTTGCCCGTTTCCATATTGAAAATGAGTATTTCCGGATCCCCATCAAAACTCACCGAAAGTGCCAGATGAATGCCATCTGAACTGACCGCTGGAGTGATGTGCATGCCTCCGTGTAACAAAGGTGTGGTGGTGTTGGTAGCCAGTTCGACACTATACAGGTCCGGTTTGTTTTGCAAGTAACTTGTAAAGAACAGTTTCGTATTGTCCACGGACCAGGCCGGGGAAATATTAATCGTGTTGTTTTGCGTGATTTGCGCCAGATTGTTGCCATCGGGATCCACCGTGTATATCTCCGTTTGTCCGGTCCGGCGGCACGTGAATGCAATGCGCGTATCGTTGACTCCTCGCTCGCCGGTTAACCGGTACTGCACTTCATCTGCAAATTTATGTACCACCGATCGGATTCCCGACACCGGGGTCGTGTATCGGATCCCAACAATCTGCTGTCCCATCCGGACATCGAACAGTCGCATACTGATTTTGTATTCACCATGTTCGGTCCGGCTGATATGACCGGTAACGAGGGACTGGATTCCCACGAGATAAAACTGACCGAAGTCCGGGTTGACGATTTCCGTTGTCGATGATGGATAGAATGGCGATATATCAATGACATTGAAACGCCCGGAGAAATCAAAGTCCTGCTTGAATGTCTGGTGAATTTCACGAAGCAGGATTTCCTGCTCGTTGGTCTCGCAACTAAACAGTGGCAATGCGATATCGATTTTTTTCGCACCGGATGCCGTGATATCGAAATAGACGTCGGCAGCATAGCCAGCGGAAACCGTCAGAAAAATCGCCGGAAGGAACATCATCACGCTTCGAAAGAAAATACTTCGTTTTGACTCATTCACAGTGAAACCCTTTACAGATGGCAGATAAATCCGAAATGCACACCCAGTGTTGCATCGGGATAACCTTCCGGCAATGGAGGAAACGGCCCGCTGACGATTACCGCACGCAGAGCGGACTGATCCAGCAGATCATCTCCTGAAGATTCCTCGATTTCCGGCGATAACACCATTCCCCACCGGTCAACCCGGAACCGGATCGTCACTTTCTTCGATTCATCAGCTGTTACTGAACCAAATGGAGGAATCCAATTCTCACTGATTCGACTTTTCATCATCGACAGATAATACACGAAAGGGAATTGAGCTGCATCCAGCTTGAGCGATCCTTTCGTTTGTCCACTGCCTCCAGGGAGAAATCCCGATTGCATACCGAATTCGGTTTCATCCTCTTTTTGCGGTGTCTGTTTGGGAATCTGGTCGCGTTTTCTCATCCGAGTCAGTTCCGCTTCGGACGGATCCGTCAGTTCGTCTTTTTTTTTCGCCACCGGTTTTTCCGGCTGAGTGGATTCTTTTTCCAGGCTCATCGCTGTTTCCGATCCGGTTTCTAACGAGGACATATCGAACAATGTGATGTCGATCACATCAAGCGGTACCGAGCTGTTCTTAGCGAACAGCGAAGACCATAACACCATGGTGAACGCAATCAGATGCAGACCGATCGATACGCCTGCCATGATCCATGTGATCCGGTTTCGATGTCCCAACTGATCCGCCAGAATCTCCATTACGATCCTCTGTTTACAAACCCTTCTTCTTTTGTTCCCGAGGCTTGGTGACCATGCCCAATGTTCGAATGCCGCTTTTTTTTACGATATCCATCACTGAAATCACATCACCATACGGTAACTCCGTGTCCGCTTCCAGAAATAACGCGTGAATCGTCGTCGATTCATTTAATTGACGCAGTTTGAATTCTAAATGTTCCATCGGAATTCGCCGGTTATCGAGATAAACTTCTCCTTCCCGATCCATCGACAAAACGAACCGGTTTTCCGTCTCATCTGGAAACAGCCGCTCGGATGCCTGTGGCAATGCGATGTCGATACCCTGCTTGAGCATCGGCGTAGCAACCATAAAGATGATCAGCAGAACCAACGCGACATCAACCAGCGGCGTCACATTGATTTCATTCATCCCCTTGCCCGGTGGTTCGTATTCCCGCCGACGGTGGCTAAACTCTGCACCGTTCTCCTGACGCGCCATGGATGGATTGGCTTGTGACCGGTCTGTCATACGATTCACTCCATGGCAGCAAGGAAACTTGAACGGAACCGCTCAAACATCTGGTGAGCTGAACGCAGATTACGCAGAAAATAATTATATGCCATCACAGCGGGGATTGCTGCGGCCAGGCCCGCAGCAGTCGTGATCAGCGCTTCGGCGATTCCGGGAGCCACTGCGGCGATGCTGGCCGAACCAGCCAGACTAATTCGACTGAACGCTGTAAGAAGTCCCCATACCGTTCCGAAAAGACCAATAAAGGGTGTCACGCCAGCACACGTTCCTAAAAATGCAATCCGGCGTTCCAGAACTTGCAACTCCACTAAGATTGCATCATCTAGAGCCATCTCCAGACGATGAGCATGCACCGGGACGAAGACCGGTTCACCCGGAATATCCCCGGTCCGCCGCTCCAACTGTCGATACCCTGCTATGAAAATGCGAACAAGGGGTCCAGGCTTGAGTTGTTTTAATCGATCCGCAAGATCACCCATGTGCCGAGATTGCTTGAACAGTCTCATGAACTGTTTGCTGCTGCTATGCAACCGGTTGAACTGAAGCCACTTATCCAGGATTATACCCCAGGCTCCCAGTGAAAACAGAAGCAGAATGAGAAGCACAATTTTTGCCAGGGGTCCAGCCTGCATGACCAGATGAACCACATTTTGGCCCATGGCGGTTCCACTGCCAAGTTGAACGGTTTCAATCATTGTATCCATGAACACTACCTGCTGAGAAAAAGAATTGGTTTTTACATCGGAGTGGAAGGTTTTCTTCCCCGACGATACGCGTTGACAGCCTGGTTATGTTCGGCGAGCGTTTGGCTGAAACGATGCCCGCCGGTGTGATCCGCTACAAAATACAGGAAATCTGAATCTGCCGGAAAGCAGGCAGCAGCGAGAGAGTCAGCACCGGGAGATGCGATTGGGCCGGGTGGAAGTCCCGGATGAACATATGTGTTATACGGATGATCGATTTCCAAGTGTTTTTTCAACAATCGTCCCGGATACGCATCTCCCATAGCAAAGACCACTGTTGGATCACACTGCAATAGCATACCTTTTTTCAGCCGGTTGTGAAAGACCGCCGATACAAGTGGACGCTCATCGGAAAGCCGGGTTTCCTTTTCAATCAAGGAAGCCAGCGTTACCAGTCCGTGCAGATCAAGTCTTCTCTCCCGCGCCGCCGCCCGCCACTCCTGACGAACAATCGTCTTGAACTGCTCCACCATCCGTGCAATGAGTTCCGCCTCTGTAAATTGGGCCGGGAAAATATATGTTTCCGGGAAAAGATACCCTTCCCAACCGGTCGCTGGCACCGGGATATCGCGATCGCCGTAGGTCCTAACCGCATCCAGAAACCGCGCCGCAGTTCCATGTCCGGACCGCTCCCAGACAATTGCCATTTCCCGGCTGGTCAA
>JAFGMN010000149.1 GCA_016927515.1 candidate division CSSED10-310 bacterium
ATCGTTACGCTTTAGATATGGATTCGGCCGCGGACTGGAGCGCTCTAGTGGGGGTGATCTGGTCGCCATCCTACCGGTTCGAAGCCGGGCTGACATACCGTCCGGCGATGGCATATCATTTTTCTCCGGATATCCAGGTTACCCTGCCGGAAATCATGGGAGGAACAACCATCACTTCGTCGGCACAAGACCTGCGGGTTGACATTCCCCAGGAGGTACGGCTCGGCTGTCATTGGCTGGCTTCCGAGCGCTTGGATATCTATTTCGATGCCGGATGGACACAATATTCGACGATGGAAACGCTGGAAATTACCGCGAACGATCCCCTATCGCCCTACATCGAAAGAAAATTCAGCATCCCGATGGAATTCGAAGATGTCTGGCATGGCCACCTCGGTCTGGAATATCTGGCCTCGGGCCTTCTGACACTGCGAATTGGAGGCTATTATTACTCTGAAGCAGGCCAGCCGGAATACGAAAGCACCCTGTCACCGAAGGGTGAACGGTTCGGCATCACCGGCGGTGCGGGTATCCATCTGTTCGAATGGGAAATCGACCTGGCGGCGGGTCAGACCATCTATCCTTCCCGCCGTGTGACGGGATCGGCGACACCGTTGGCATTGACAGCGGATACGGAATTCTCCGAGATTTTCGGCAGCGTCGCCGTGCGATATCGTTTCTGACACGATCCAATCGTTTAATTCTTATCGATTTGTCACGAATAAATAATCCCAATTGATTTACAAACCGACCGGGTTATTTATATCGGATCGCGTGTTACGTGCACATTTATCGAAGTGGCAGCTAATTACCGGTGTTTCAACAAGCGCCGTGACGATACGATCAGGACGGTTCCCAGCAACCCGATCATCACGATGATACCTCCCAATCCCGTTGTCGGCACGCGTTCAATACCCTCACAGGCCAATTCGATGGTGTAGTTTGTTTCCGAGAACGAGGGCATATCGACGACGATGAAGTAATCGTTTCCGGTCGTAGCGGGGAAGATCAAATCGAAGTTGCTGTAGGTCCAGGAGCAATTGGCGAGTTCCGAACAGCTATCCATGACCATGAAAACGAGGTTGTGGTTACCGGGGTCGCTGGTGGTGACTCGGGCGGTGGCATTGCCGTTCTGAGGAGCGATGAAGCGGAACACCATTTCGTTGCCATTGAGATTGGGCATGGATCCGGGCAGGCAGTCATAGACCTGCACATTATCTGATCCCTCCACCGATGGGAAGCAGGCGCGAGGTACACCGCAGAAGATATCGATGGCGGAGGTGCAGTCGAGGAGGGGGATGGTTGTGGGTGTTGCTGTGGGAGAACCGGTAACGGTACCACTGGGGGTCGGGCTTGGAGTAAAGGTGGGTGTATTGGTCGGCGTGTTAGATGGTGTCGGCGTGTTCGTCGGAGTATTGGAAGGTGTGGGCGTATTGGTTGGTGTGGGCGTGTTTGTGGGGGGATTGGTTGGCGTATTGGTTGGTGTGTTGGTTGGTGTCGGCGTAATGGTTGGCGTGGGGGTTGGTCCTTCGATGACGACCACGTTATCGATGGCCCAGAACCCGGCGGGTCCTGATCCTGAATAGCCGCGAATTAAGACATCATCCAAATTCCAGCCGCAGTAAATGTAATTATCGCCGTCGGAAACGAGCCGCCAGCGCAAATACACGGTGCTTTGATTGGCCGCCCAGGTTGAGATGTCCACTGTATGCTCCGTCCACTCGGTGTCGATGAACGTATGGGTGAACTCATCGTAGCTTGTCCAGACGGTGTTCCAGGTCGAGCCGTCGGTCGATATCTCGATCAAAGCCTGGTCGCCTGCTGCGGAACTTTCGACACCAAGCCATCGCTGATAACTCAGCTCGACATAACTGTATCCGGAGCAGTTGAAAGCTGGAGTCTGTGCCCATGTATTGGAATTGATTTCGTACGCGGCTTCGTTATCACCGGTGTTCGTTCCGGGATCCAGACCGTAAAAATGGGTGCCGCCATTGGCCGCGTTCGTTGGGCCCGCGCCTCGCCCCCAGTGCAGCGCTGAGCTGGTCAGGTTCGCCTGCCACCACCACATGTTACCCGGACCTCCGGTTGTCCACCCCGGATTGGAGGACATATTCCAAGACGTGATTGTTGCTGGGGGGTAATCGGAGCGTGAATACTTGAATGCAACCTGGACACGATCCTCGCCATACGCGGCCACCGGAATATCGAGATTGACCGTCTCGATTCCCGTCGTACTTGCTCCGGACATAGACCACAGGGTGACCCACGGTTGCTGCTGGACGGCACTGCCGGAAGATAGGGTTGTCCATGTCAACAGGACTTCCGCGAGATTATTCCCGCCATCATTGGTGAATTCATGTGAAAACTGAAGATCCGGATATCCGGGATGTCCGGACAGATCGATGAACCGGGTCGCCACCAGTTCCTGGGTGCTGAGTGCATCGGCAACGAGACAACCCGTTGTGTTGGAACCATATCCGCTGGCGTGATACGTCCACGTGTAGTTCCGGGGTTCGTCATTGGCAATCGTCCACCAATCGGGATAGTCCCCTGTCAAGGTTTCGAAGTCTTCCGGCCAATAGGACGGATTGTTGTATGCATAGGTCACCGGAACGAATCGATAGTGGTGGGGTGGTACCGCCGGTCCGATAACCGGAAGATTGCAACCCCGGTGAAGGCTCTCAGTATTGTACGGCGTCGGTACCGATGTGTCCGTTACCGGCTCGTCCCCCATCGTATCATTGCCGGTACTGGTTGGTCCCCATTCCATCCCGGCTTCAAAACTCAGTGGATTGATCGCAACACAATACGATCCCATGTTTTTCCAATAATACAACTCAATGATATTCGAT
Source organism: candidate division CSSED10-310 bacterium (assembly GCA_016927515.1). Taxonomy (GTDB): domain Bacteria; phylum CSSED10-310; class CSSED10-310; order CSSED10-310; family CSSED10-310; genus JAFGMN01. The sequence goes on from JAFGMN010000149.1 coordinate 2,853, forward strand.
GTTTCATACAGCCGAATCCATGTTGTCATCAAATCGCTGTAGCTGCTGTCAGACAATAGAACGTGGAAGTGCTCGATAATGGTGTTCCGGAGTCCGAATTCCGATCCATAAAGCCCCTGAACGACTCCGGTTCCGGGATTCAGGGACGGTACGCCGGCATTGGAAATGATCCGTCCGTTGCGCCACGCCACATAAATCGAATCGAACGGTTCAGCTCCTGTCAAAACCCGGGCATTGGTGGATACGGCAGAAGCATCGTAATCCGTATCGAAGGTGATAAAAAAGTTCGCCGATGCCATCGCCCACCGGTAGCGAGCATCATAAAAATTGAAGTCAAAATCCAGATTGAAACACGCGGAATACGTATCGTCGGCAATGCTAACGCCATCTGTCCACGGCGAATACCATATTGCGCGTTTCCGATCGTTCCGGTACTCGTCTCCGGACAGATCCCGCCGATTGACATTTAGCGGACCGAGACCCCCAATAGGCTTTGGATCGGATGAATCGCCAAAGGTCTGAAACTCATACAGTCCGCTGACTTCCAGAGCGGATACGTCGCTCAGGCCCGGTCCGAAACAAACGATGCAGGCAACACCCGCGATTACGATTGCATTCACATTTAACTGTCTCATTATTGTGACCCTCTAGTACGACGGAAATCGTGTGAGCACCTATAAAAATATAAACAAAAAATCACGTTTCCGCAAGCTCACCGATTAAACCACCCCTTTCCGCCGAGCGCCTTGACGCACCGGGACGGCCGTGGTACCGTCAGCCCCGGAAAACTGCGTCGGCCCAAGCTTGTCTGGGCCTGCATCATTGATTCTGACGGCGGACGTAGGGGAGGATTTCGGTGCGTGGATGTCATCTGGTTGAATGAAAATCCAACAATCAGCTATCCCTACTCGTATCGTCTGCGCCGCAATTTGAACAGCTGGCTGATCTCGTTCCAAACTCGACTGAAAACCGAGCGGGTATTCGGGTATCCGCGGCATGTAATTGTAGACCTGATCAATGTCTGCGGTTTGAAATGCCCGATCTGCCCCAATGGCCGCGGTGAAATTCCCCGGCCACCGACCCGGATGACAACGGATCTTTTCCGCAGGATCATGCGAACATTGGGACCCTATACCTATACGTTAACACTGACGAATTGGGGAGAACCGCTGAATCATCCGAATTTGCTCGACTTGCTGGCCATCGCTCGCAAGTATCCATGCTACATCGGGTTTTCAACCAATCTCCAACATCTTCCGGATGATTTACTGGACGGCTTGATCCTGTCCGGTCTCGATGAAATCGGTGTTTCGATCGATGGCGCGACCGCTACGACATACAACCAATACCGCGTGGGAGGTGATTTTTCTCTGGCGATGACCCATCTCCGTCGCTTGGTGGATCGTCGTCGGGAATTGAACAGCAAAAAACCGAAAATCCGGTGGCAGGTCCTGTTGAACCGGTTCACCGAAAACGAGACAACCGACATCATCGATCTAGCGGCTTCGACGGGTGTTGATTCCATCATGTTCATCCCTATCTTGATCGATATTTCCCGGATGTTTACGCATGATCCGATGGACAGATTGGCGCGTGACGGGCAATGGCTTCCCGAAACGGAACGTTTCAACGCGTATGATCGGCGGACGGGACGCTTGAAAGGTGATCCCCGGTTCTGTCCCAAACTGTGGGACAGCGTTGTGATTCATCCGGATGGTTCCATGTCTCCTTGCTGTGCGGTAATCGATCCGAAAGATGATTTCGGACATTTTCCCCATGACAACCGGTTTCGATCAGTGTGGAATGGACCCTCTTACCGACGTGCACGGGGGCGGATGGCCGGCCGGAGGAAAACGCCGAGCGGCACTGTATGCGAGCATTGTATCAACCATGGAGTGATGATTTTTTGACCACCAAACGAATACGCAGTTTTCAGACTCGAGTGGCGCGGATAATGGGTGAATCCCGCCCGGTTTCGATGCAACTGGAAATTACGAATGCCTGCAATTTTCGATGCCTGATGTGTCCCTTTCATGGTCCGGAAAAGGCGTCGAATCGGCCCATCGGTTGTCTGCAGGTGGCTGATTACCGGTCTTTGCTCGAGCAATTCCGGGAAATGGGTGGCACATTTCTCATTCCGCAGGGGGCCGGAGAATCATTTTTGCATCCCGATATAGGTGAAATGCTGACGATTGCCACAGCCGATATGGATCTCGATGTCGGATTGAATACGAATGGCTCGCATATGTCGGATGAAATTATCCGGACCATTCTGGATTGTGGGGTCAAGGAGATCGGTTTTTCGATTGATGCGTTAGATCCCGAGACGTTTCATCGGATTACCGGTGGAGATCTGGCACAGGTGGAGGAGGGGATTGATCTGTTAATTGCGCGTCGACGGGAACGGAGGCAACGATTGCCGTTGATCCGAGTTCTCATTGTGGAACAGGCCGAAAACCGGGAGGAGATACCGGAGTTTGTTTCCCGATGGATTTCCCGGGTGGATGAAGTCGTCGTGCAGGCGTTGCGGGTGGAGGCGGGTCGCACGTTGGGTGAGCGTCGCAAGGAGAAACGGCGGCCGTGCCGGCATCTTATCGATACGATCTTCGTGCAGTGGGATGGGCAGATGGTCGTCTGTTGTGAGGATTGGGAAAGTGTCACGGGGGTGGGAAACGTATTCGAAAGCTCGCTTCGGGAACTCTGGTTGGGTCCGGTGATGAATGCCTATCGGGATGCTCAGCGCCGGGGAATCTGGGCACCGCCGGAAATATGCCGACGATGTGATGCCTGGGCGGGCGGAGTTGAAACAACGATCGATTTCGGGGATCGCGTTCAGACCGCGAGCGCTTTGACCCGCGTATGGCGCCGAAAGTAACACCATGAACGATACATCGAACGCTCGTCAAGAAAAATGGACCTTTTCATGGGACCTCGCGGTTCCGGCCCAGGATCCGTATTTGCTCATCGATTTCGATAATGATCCCTGTGCCTTGCTCTTTGATTGCGGAATCCGCGTCTGGGGGCGCGTTAAAACAGTACTTAAAATTGACCACATCTTCATATCACATGCGCATATCGATCACCTGATCGGGTTCGATCATATCATCCGAACCTTGTTGGGAGAGAATAAAACCCTTCACATCCACGGACCGGAAGGGATTCGCCACCGATTGGAATCGAAACTTGCGGGGTATGACTGGGACCGATCGGCGGACCAGGAGCTTATTCTCGATATCAACGAGTATGCCGGATGTTCGAAAATTCGCCGGATTCATGCCTGCAATCGCCGATTCGAGGGGGTAGGGCCTGCGGAGACGAGTCTCTGGGACGGCCCGATCGTTCAGAATCACCTTTGCCGGGTGTTTGCTGTTCCTGTCGATCATGGTGGATCGGCCTGTCATGCGTATGTGATGAAGGAAAACGATCATTCGCGGATTGACAAGGAGAAGTTGGATGGGTTGAACCTGACACCGGGACCTTGGGTCGGGGATCTGTTGTCATGGCATGATTCGCAGGCCTTGGACGGGCGGAGCATTCGGATCGGCGAAATCGATTACGCCGTGGTGGATCTTGCCCGGGACCTGATTCGGATCCAGCCGGGACGGATTGTCGTCTATATCACGGATACGGTTTTTGACCAGCGGTGGCTCGATGATATCATTGCAATCGCGTACGGAGCGGATATTGTGGTCTGTGAATCGACATTTCTCGAAGAAGATCGATCCCTGGCCGTCAAATATCATCATCTGACAGCGCTGCAAGCCGGTCTGATTGCTTTAGCTCTCGATGCCCGTCAGTTGATGCTGTTTCACATCTCAAGCCGGTATCATCCCAAGATGCATCGCGCGGTCCAGGAAGCCCGGACCGTGTTTCCCAATACCGACATCATGCATCCCGCGCCGCGCCGAAAAACCCGGCCCCGAACAGGTTTATCGGTCACGGCCAGCGAATGATGGTGGGATCGGCATTCAAGTCCCCGGAAAAGTCCAGGTAGTGAACCTCAAAACCGGTTTCATGGGGTATTACAACAAAATTTTTCCGAAGAATACTGCCAATTTTGTCCTCGATCGATGGCGGATTATCGGGCGGATGAAGATGAAACACACCCATATATGTCCCCACAATTCCATATTCCGCCACTGCGGCGTACTGCGTGCCTTGATCAAGGATGTAGCTATATCGTGAAAACCCCGTTAATAAATCGAGGAAACCTGACCGTGCGGATGACCGCTCGTCCAGCGATGCACCCGGATCACCCAGGATGTCCAGCGTGCGCTGGGCTCGGACGCGGATAAACGGGAGTGACGGCAAGATGCGGGTCAGTTCTGCGGAAAACGCTTGATCCGAATCCGCCCGGTTCAGACGATCAAGCCATCGTGCATTATCGGGCCGGATCACGTGGAACAGGATACGTCCCGATGTGGGATCCAGAACTACCATGCCTCCCGTTTCCGACATCGTTTCCTCCCGATCCATCCCAATCAACTCCTGGATACGGGTGACGGCATCCGGCGCCAGGATCAACTGCCGGACATGTTCGGAAGAAAACACCGATCGATCCACCGCTGCATTGGTTTGGAAAAAGCGGTTAAGGCTGACCAGCCTCTTTGCCAGTTCCGGTGTCATTACACGCACAACCCCGGTTCCTTCAGCAACCAGGCTGCTCGTCCCTGTGTCCAGTTTGAAACCCTGCGCAGATTCCGCTTCCAACTGTTCGCGAATCCAAAGACCGCACCGCTGCACTTCACCATGCACCGCAGAACCTGGCTCTCCCAAAGGCAGACTTTGGGTCAGCAACAATGTGAGGAGCCGATCGGAAACAATGCCTGCCCCGGTGGGTTTTCCCGGACGTATACACGCAATTGATCCGAAAAGGGCGACAATGACCAGGATCCGGCCAATCCGGTTCCTGATTCGTGTAGATGACATGGTTGTGACCTGTACAGATGACATCATGAAGCGCTCCTCATTCGATTCCGGTGGTTGATTCGACCGGATTTCAAACAGTCTAGTTGATTTTTCTTTGCCTGAAAAGCGTTGGCATTGCGTTTGCTAGTTAAGATCATCAACAGGAAGAGGAGGATCGATAATGAGACGGTGGTTTGGATTTGTTCTGCTGGTCATGGTGGTCTCGGGAGGATGTATCTGGATCGATGATGAGGACGATGGCCCCCCCTGCTGCAACCTGGACGAAACCGTTATCTATATCAATCGGACCGGCTTCGTCGTCGACAACATCATCGATGATCAACCGGTGGGTTCCGTTGGGCCCGATGAGACCCTGACGATCGTTTCACCGGATCTCGATGGACAGCATGAATACACTAGCTTCAGTCGAGACGGCTCCCTGACATGGGGTCCCACTTACTTCACACTCCGGGATGGTGAAGTGTTTAGAATCTATCTCGAAACGTCGGGTTCAACCGCTGTATTCGGAACGGATTGATACCGATCCGCTCGATCCGATCGATTGGCTCACTGGATATCCGCACGGGTTATCTCTGGGAATCACCGTTCTGAGATGTATGTCGGAGAAAATCCGAAGCAACCTCTTTTTTATGGAAGTCACAATACATTTCATTTTTCGGAATCCTGATGCCGCAACGGACGCAACGCCCGGCACGCCGCCATTTGGATGAAACACCGAATAAAAGGGAATAGGCATAGACCATCAGGAAGACAGCGATCAGGATTGCCCCGGCAGCAGCACACCACACATCCAGAGCAGGCGTGAATGGGAGCGTGTTCTCGAACTCGTGCTCGTAAACCCACAATCCCAAGCTCACCAGAAGAAGGATGATACCCCATTTGAAAACAATAGCCACGATCCACCTCCATGCAAGGAGTATCGTAAGTCCCTTGCTGGAATCTGTCAATGCAACCCTGTTTTCCGGCAGGTTTTCCAGTATACTCACTCTGGCTTTTTTCCCCTTTAATCCGGAGCGAAACGCATGAAAGATACAAAATACCGGTTGAATCTCGAAACAATCCGGCGGCTGATTCGTAAAGAAGCCGTCCAGAATCTCAGAAATCTTCTGCAACGGCTCCACCCGATGGATGTCGCCGCCATGTGCGATGACCTGTCATCAGCGGAAACCGAAACCCTGTTCCGGCACCTCGAGGACGATGATACACGGGGTCTGGTCCTCGCCGGCATGAATTCAGAACCGGCCATGACGATCCTGGATTGCATGAATCAGGATGAAATGACGAAGATACTCCGCGCTATGGCGCCTGATGATGCAGCGGCGCTGCTTAATCGCTTGCCTGAAACCCGTATCAGCGATATCGAAAATGTGCTGTCCGGAACTGAACTTGACCGAGTGGAAAACCTGCTGACATATCCCGAGGAAACCGCGGGACGAATCATGACTCCACAGGTTTTTGCGCTCAGTGGTGACCTGACCGTCAGGCAGGCGATGTTGAAAGTGCGGGAAGCCTCCCGGGCTGAAACCGTCTTTTACATTTATGTAACCGATGAGCACAAGAAACTCCTGGGTGTCGTCTCTCTTCGCCGGTTGCTGACTGAAGATCCAGACGCTGCACTGAAAACGATTATGCTGGCGGATGTTATCACCGTGACCCCCGATATGGATCAGGAAGAGGTCGCACATAGTGTTGCGCGGTACGATCTGCTGGCTATTCCCGTTGTTGACGATGCGGGGTTTCTTCTGGGAATCGTGACCGTTGATGATGTCATCGATATTATTCACGAGGAAGCGCGGGAAGATATTTACCGGTTGGCCGGATCGAACCTCAGCGAATTCGAAATGACCTCGCCGGTACGCATGGCGGGTGTCCGGCTCAAATGGCTGTTTCTCCGTTTTGCCGGATCCATTGCCGGTGCCGCTCTTTTTTTTGCGTTCATTCAATCTCTGGCCGGAGCCACGGGGTATGCCTGGGCGGGAGCTTTATTCATCATTTTTTTTAGCTTGTTGAGCGGTGCTGGCACGCAATCGGCGGCGATCGTTGCCGAGCAGTTAACCCTGCGATCAGATGCTGTGACGGGTTTTTGGCGCATGCTTGGGACTGAATGCTTGATCGGAGCGATCCTTGGGTTTGTCATTGGGATTGTGCCTGTTTGTATTCTGGGACTATTGAGTGAGTTTTCGTGGATCAGCGCGAGCATGATCGGGTGTTTTCTGATTGGAGGCATGGTGCTTGCGACGGCGGTTGGCACGTGCCTGCCCTATACGTTTTACAAGCTGAAGAAGGATCCAGCCATTGTTACGGGATCCGTGATATCGGGTGCACTGGATATCATCAGTGCGGGGGTTTTCATCGCGGCCCTGCATATCGTTCGATTGCCTATCATATGAGTTGGAACAGCTGCACAATGACGGTGGAAGGCATGGTTCTCCGTCGCTTTCCCGTGGGAGAGACCGATCAGATTTACAGCGTGATTACGAGGGAACTCGGCCGGATTCGTGCATCGGCTCGCGGCGCGTTGCGTCCAAGAAATCCATGGCGCGGAGTTCTCGAACCGTTTTATCGTATTCAGGCGGAGCTGTTTTTAGCGCCCGGGAGTGCGCTGCACCGGTTTCAACATGCCCGGATTATCGGACGGCCACCTGCGTGGATCCAGGATCTTGATGCGCTTCAGGCGGCCTATGTCGTTATTGAAATACTCGACCGATTCACACCGGAATCTGTGCCGCAGGCGGAGTTGTTCGATGCAGCGATGCAGGCATTTGGCGGGATCGATGAAGCGCCAGCCGTTGCTTTGCCGATTGTCTTGTGCTTTTGTTTGCGATTTCTGACTCTCGCCGGGTTCGCTGTTCAATGGAACCAATGCACAGCCTGTAGCAAATCACGCCCTGACCGGCGCAGTGCTTATTTTTCTGCCGGCACGGGTGGAATCCTATGTTCGGAATGCGCTGCACGGGATGGATCGTTGCAGACCCACGTTCTGACCGGAAGCGTTGTGGAAATGGCCCGGGCGGCCGGAGAAGCCCGGCCTCTGCCCTGCGACGGAAATCGATTGGCCGATCAGGATGATTTTACACGTCAGATCATGCGCGTGATTAAGGAAATGTTCGGGCACCACCTGGGCGATGTACCCCGCGCACTGTCAATGATACAGACTCCCGGGAACGATACGGTGTAAAGGAAAAAAGATATCGGTTGAAGACGACTGCAGCGGCGATGCCAAACGATCACTTTTCGATCAGAATGCGTTCGTCTCCTCGGCGGCGGGTGACGCCGACACTGTCAAAATACTCCAGAATCGGAACGGCTTGCTTGCGGGAAACACCCGCCGCATCCCTGAACATTCCGACAGTGATTGCACCTGAGGATGCGAAGAGCTCGCACAGCATCCTATGAAGATCATTCACTGCATGGGAAGCCATGATCAGGCCTCCCGGTAAACGGACAACCGTTCCCAAATCGAGCACATACTGAAACAGGGTTTTCATGTCCTGACCGGAAAGCCCCAGCGCGTCTTGAATTTCCTTCGTCGTCATTCCGGAAAAACCTGCTTCATCCAATCGGGTAGTGATCCGGGCCACGGCATCGATCTCGTCCGGGCTAAGTGCCGGTTGAAACGCCGGTGTACGAATGACTGATTTTTCTTCGATCAACCGGCCGGAGTCGATCATATGATCCAGGATTGCAGTCAGAACCTCGGGGGGAGGCACCGGCTTGATCTGGGTTTTGAGCGCTTCGCGACTGATGCCTGGTCGGAGTCGATGAGTACGATGGTATCGATCAATCATTTCAAGTGCTTTGTCCGCCAGTCGTGTCCATGCGGTTTCTGAAATGAAACGGGGTGCCGGGCTGGTAACGCCGCGGGCGATTCCGTTGGTGATGGCGGTGTCAATCAGCGCGTCAAGATTGATGGATGGATCAGGAAAGCGGCGCTGAATATCCGTTCGTGAGAGCCCGTGAGCCCCGGCTGTATCCAGATGGGCGCGCAACCGGTGCAGCGGCACATCGGACCGGAGATCTTCAAAATGTCGGATCGTTTCCGGTTTGAGCCGTTTATGGCGAACCGGTTCGGCATCCAGAACGATGCCGCCACCGATGGTCTGGACGGGAGAATACGATCGTATGATGAACCGGTCGCCAGGTAACACAGCCGTCGGCTCGATGAGAATGAACTGAACGGGAGCCGTTTCTTTGGGCTCGATTCGCTCCCGGTCCAGAACAACGATTCGTCCTAGAATCTCCGACGTGCCGGAATGAAACCGGATGGGTGATCGATTCCGAACCCCCTTGTCACAGGACGCAAGAATCCGGCAATCGGCATCGATTGTCACCGTTTCCGGAATTGTGTGGGGACGCGTCAGAATCATCCCCCGCCGGATCTCATCCTTATCGACGTTCTGAAGATTGATCGCTGCTCGCTGCCCCGCTTGCACACGATCGGTATCCTGATTGTGAACCTGAATCCCCCGGATGCGGCACTCCCTGTACCCAGGAATCATCGCCACTGGATCCGACCGGTGGATTCCACCGCTGGCAACCGTCCCGGTTACAACCGTGCCGAAGCCACGGATGGAAAAGGCCCTGTCGATGGGTAACCGAAACGGTCCGGCCGACTGCCGGGGCTCAATCTCGGCCGCCATATCGTGCAATACCCGCTGCAACGCATCCAGGCCCACCCCTGTCACCGCAGAAACCGGAACAATCGGCGCTCCCGCCAGCCATGTGTGCCTCAGATACTCTTCCAAATCCTCTCTGACCAGATCAATCCATTCGGCATCCACCATGTCGATTTTAGTCAACGCAATCAATCCCCGATGGACTCCCAATAAATCACAAATCGCGAGATGTTCGCGGGTTTGAGGCATGATGCCTTCATCCGCAGCCACCACCAACATCACCATATCCATACCACCGACACCGGCGACCATATGGTGTACAAACCGTTCGTGCCCGGGAACATCAACCACACCCAATTCAATCCCGCCCGGGAAAGACATATGGGCAAACCCCAATTCGATGGTGATCCCCCGTTTTTGTTCTTCGGGAAGACGATCCGTATTGATCCCCGTCAGCGACCGGATCAGGGTCGTTTTTCCATGGTCAATATGCCCGGCGGTTCCAAGGATGATATGCTTTTCCATCGATCCTCAGTTCAATCGCTTGTAAACCCAGGTTCCTGGTGTATTCCCGCGCTCCATGATGATCTCTAAGGTGTCGCTTGCCAAATGATAACGGCCGACCGCCACCAAACCGATGTACTCTGATTCGGTGCTCTGTTGAACCTGAAACGTAATCGTGTCTCCCGATAACTTGAACTTTCCGACATGCCCGAATGTCCGCTTGATCATGCCGAACTCCGTGTGCAGGTCGGAGTAATATGGATATGAAAACAAAAGGATGTCCGAAAAATGAGTAAATCGATCGCCATCGGACGTTTCGTAATACTCCAGTTTCCACGCACCGCTGAGAAGCATTTCACCGTTTTCCGTATTGGACATGATCTCTCCTTTCAATCCCCTGTCTTCTTTGTCTCCGAATACGTAAAGAATACCTGAATAAGGGCCGGAAGAGCAAGCGCTTCACGTCCACAACCGAACCGACTTCACGGGTTTTTCTTCTCTCATGTGACCGGAAGCACCCGATTGTTCTCCCGATGGCCGGATTGCAACCGGATGATGTTCCGGTTTCACCGATCGTTCCCAAAGCTCCGCAACGAGTCCATTGGGAAACCGCAAAATCCAGGTCCGGGTAAATGATGCATCAGAACCGGGACGAACCATATTCTGCGACATCCAGGCAAACTTCTCACGATAATCCGCCGTGTCATACATCGATCCAGGCTCAACTGAGAGAATCAAACACCGGCCATATCCGCGATCGTCCATCATTCTGATCAACTGAACGGACCCAACCGGTTGATTCCACGCAAACAATGATGGAACACGTCGCAGAATTTCCGATGCACTTGTGCAAAGAAAATAGGATAACTGAAGGGAACTGACCTCGTTGAATTCACCACATATCACCAGGTCGGCCGTCCCGTTGGTCCGGTCGCCGACGGTTCTGAGAGCCGTCTCGAGTGTTGGATCGAGATTCACCATATACTCCATCTCGTGGCGCCATGGAGGGATCAGATGCAGGCTGGACAGGGGAAGCAAAACTACATATCCGTGAATCGACAGCAATCCCATCAGCATCAAGGCGATCAAGCGGCGGATGCGGTTCTTTCCGGGTGGATCCCGGATGAGGTCATCGAGACCGCCAGCACCGATGATGGCCAGGCAGGGGAGAATCGTAAACGGAGCGCGGATCAGTTTATAGCGGTAAACCGTGAGAAGAATCAC